>PMIV01000121.1 GCA_003158355.1 Anaerolineaceae bacterium | reverse complement strand
CCTCACCTCTCATCGCTATAATCACTTCAACTTTGCGGGTGTCGCCAAGTGGTAAGGCAGTAGCTTCCCAATCTACCATTACGTGGGTTCGAATCCCATCACCCGCTCTCATTAATAAAAGCAAATCGTTTTTCCTTTTCCTCTATATTCTTCTATAGAGGTTTTTTATTAAAACAAACCTTTAAACACCGGTCACCTGACCCATATCAACGAACGAATACATTACCATTTTTCTTCTTGTGCTTTTTTCACATTAGATACAGAAGTAAAATACATATCAATAACCAATGCTCAATATTTATAAGGATCTACGCAATAAATTTTTCTTGGGCTAACCACAGGAAGTGATCTAATGAAGCAATCTCTGAATGGAAAATTTAGCGAAACGATCAAAAATATCGCTCGTGTCATAGATTGGAAATGCCTTGGGGCAGTTCTCATTGCTTTCATTGTGACCCGGTTAATGGTCGTGATAGTGACCTATTTCTCACTTGCGCAGATCCCGGTTCTCAGCGGCAACGGGCTCTGGCGCTATGATGTGAACAACCTCATTGTTGATGGACTCATCCGTTGGGACAGCGGCTGGTATATCCCCATCGCCCAGACCGGTTATGTTTTTGATTCCACCGCGTTTTTTCCTCTCTACCCTTTGTTAATTCGTCTGACTGCATACATCACAGGCAATATGTGGACTTCAGGTCTATGGGTCTCGAACATCGCTTTTTTTATTGCTCTTTTTTATTTATATGGCATTGCCAGGCACGAATTTGATGATGTTACAGCCGGTCGAACCGTTTTTTATGTGGCTGCTGCACCTGCTGCTTTCTTTTTTTCAACGGTCTACGCTGAAAGTGTTTTTCTCCTCTTCGTGGTCGCAAGTTTTTACTACGCAATTAAGGGAAAATGGCTTCCGGCAGCAATTGCCGGAGCACTTGCCTCGGCCACGCGTCTGAGCGGCGTTTTCACCGGTGTCTTTATTTTGTTTGAAGCGCTATGGCTGCAAGGGGTCCGATTTATCCCGAAGCCTTGGAGTTTTAAGACATTTCTCACGCTGTTAAAGAATGACCTGAAGTTGTTACCCAAAGCCTGGAAAGGCATTCTGGCAGCCGCAGCTACGGCAAGCGGTTTAATTGCCTACATGGTTTTTCTTTACATAAAGTTTAAAAACCCGCTGGCTTTTCTCAGTGCCGAATCAAACTGGGGCCGTGCGGTCACCTGGAAGTGGCCGTTAATTTTGACCCATAATATCTTGAATATGCACCAGGTCACAGGCAGTATCCTTTCAGGTAACATTGGTACCTTTGCCTATCTACTGGATACCCTGGCGATAGTTGTCTTTCTCCCCTTAGTGATCATCGTCGTATTCAAATTTCGTCCCTCTTATATCTGGTTTACCCTGCTTTCCTTCTTTTCGCCCATCACCAGCGGCAGTCCGCTTTCAATGCGCCGCTTTGTAATGGTGCTCATTCCCTGCTTTCTGCTACTGGCATCCTGGGGAAAAAACCGCTGGGTAGACCGTCTCATTGTAGGTATTTCGTTACCGCTGCAGGCTTATTTGATAATTCTATTTTCGCATTGGTTCTTTGCAGGTTAAGACAGTCTCTGCACAAAAAATATGAGCAAGGCTTGTTTTTCAAAGCGTTCTGAATTTGAGTGCCTTAAAATAGTAAATTGCCTGAAAATATTTGTGTTTATTAGCCTTCGCAGAGACTTGTTCCACGAAATATGTTCTTTTAGGTGCCTTTCACGCTCTTTCACACAAACCTTACATTTATGTTAAGTTTGCCATTAGCTCTTTTAAAGGTTCTGGTGTATAAACATAATAGCGGTAAAGAATTTATCGTAGCCCTTTTTTAACACCATAATATAAGATTTTTATTTGCAGGGATTTATAAATGGCTGCTCAAAAAACTATTCTTCACATTGAAGACAATTTTGAGAATCGTATTTTAGTCCGCCGATTGTTACAATCGGTTCCCTACCAAGTATTGGAAGCTGAAAATGCTTTTGAGGCAATCAATTACCTGCGAAAAACAAAACCTGATTTGATTTTGATGGACATTAATATGCCCGACGTCGATGGTTATACACTTACATCTAAATTAAAAACCGTCCCTGGTATTAAACAAATACCTATCATTGCTATCACGGCTAATGCCATGCGTGGAGATCGCGAAAAATCTATCCGAGCCGGCTGCGATGGCTACATTGAAAAACCAATAGATATTGATACTTTCCTAGATCAAATTGATCACTTTCTGCAAATCTCAGGTCAACGGAATCAACCTCATGCTTGAAATTTTGGCCTTTTCGCAGCCTTTTCCTAATAATGAAGCATCGCTTCCTAAAGAAGTGCCCAATATTGCTCAAAATTTGGATGCTTCAAAAATCGTGATCCTTGTTGTTGAAGATAATATCAGTAACTTCAAATTAATTGCCCGGATGCTTGAAACTCTGGGGGTTCAATGTGAATGGAAAACCTCTGGCTATGAAGTAGTGGAGTTTGCCAATCGTTTAGCCCGAATTGACCTGGTTTTGATGGATATTCGTCTCCCCTATGAAGATGGATATGCAGCTATGCGGAAAATTCGTCAGGCCAGTACCTTATCCGGAATTCCAATTGTAGCAGTCACAGCAGTTGCCGACGTAGAGCAAATGAAGATCGCTCGCCTGGCTGGCTTTGATGGATTTATTGGAAAACCTCTGGACCCAGATCGCTTTCCAGAACAAATTAAGAACATTCTCGCCGGCAAATCTGTTTGGGAATATAACTAAGGAGCTGGATATGAGTGAACAATCGGCTGATACCTCTGCGCAGAAAGCAACCCCCGTATTTCATGGAAGTTTGGTTCGCACCGTTATTATCAGCCTGGTAATTATGGCACTTTTACCAGCTACGATCATTGGCGCTACTAGTTATTTTCAATTCAGAAACTCACTTAAAACTCAGACTATTAGTCAAATGTCGTCTTTGGCGCAAACTTACGCCTTTCAAATTGAACAATTAAACTCAACCACAATTTCATCCATGCAAGGTTTTGTTGGGTCTTCAACAGTTTTGAATGCTCTGGCTCAATCTACAGGTGATTCTTATTATTTTTTAAATAATGAAACTTTTGATTCATTTATTCAGTCAACCATCGATAGCCTGTCCACCAATGATGTATTTGCCATTAATGCAGTCAAATCAGATGGAAGTGTCCTTTTTTCATCCAATAAAAGTCAAGTCGGTTCGGTGCTTTCTAAAAACAAATCAATTCTCTCGTTAATTGGCACTTCCAATTCAGCACTTATCTTCAATCCTGATGGTTTATATCCAAATCAATTGATTATGATCACTGCACTTACCAAACAAATTCCGGGTATCTCTTCCCCAGTAACCTTTTTTTACGATTCAAAACCAACCTTATTGACCTCTTTGTTAAAAGGTCCGCTTTCGTATTTTACTTCTGCTCACGTTTTTTTTATTACCTCTGATAGTAAATTCATTTCTTTGAACCCGGTAATGCAGACTCCGGAACTTTCCACTACCGCAGAAGATATACAAAAATCGATCAATGATCTGGCCTCCAAGGCAGGTGGAGGGAGTGATTATTCTTATTCCAACTATCAAGGGAAAAGCGTCTACTCTTACATTCGACCAATTAAACAGGTGAATAGTACTTTTATACTTGAAGTACCAATTGATTCGGTTCAAAGTCAATTACAGGTATTATTGAGACTCATTCTCATTTTATTGGCTGTTGCCCTCTTGTTATCAGGTCTATTTGCATTTATCGGCGCCCGCCAAATAGCTGTTCCATTAGTTGATCTTTCTGAGAAAGCCAGAAAATTTGCGAATGGAGATTTCAGTCAAAAAGCCTCTGTCAACCGCAGTGATGAAATCGGGCTGCTAGCCTCTTCATTTAATTATATGGTGGGTCAACTGACTACTTTTTACAGTTCTTTGGAAGCAAGGGTTGCAGACCGTACAGAACAACTCCGTACAGCATCAGAGATTGCCCAGGATGCTGTTTCTGCATCAACTACTAATGAAATCTTAAAACGTGTGACCGAATCTATCGTAGACAAATTGGGCTACTCTTATGCCTCGATCTATCTATCCGATAAGAACAACCAGAACCTCATATTGACAGAAGATTACAGCCAAGCAGGGGAAATTCTCCCCGACCGCAGTTTACACTTGCCAATAGACGCGACTTCACTCATTGGCTGGACCGCAGCTAATCGCCAGGCGCGTCTTTCACAAAATGTGCTTTCAGAACGGCCAAAGCTATTGTCTACCCCGCTTTTACCCAGCACCCATTCAGAGATCGCGTTACCCATTACCATCGCTAATCGTTTAATCGGTGTTTTGGAAATCCAAAGTGAAAACCAGAATGCATTCGACTTTGAATCAATGCCGGCTTTCACAACCCTGACAAACCAGGTCTCAACCGGTCTGCGAAACATTGAACTTTTGGAATCTACTCAGCTTTCTTTGCAAGAAACAGCTGTCTTGTACTCTACCACCAGAGCAATCTCGCAGGCTCAACAAGAAGAAGATATTCTAAACGAGATGAACACCTTGTTTACCCAAACTCCTTATACAGTTTTTACTCTGGACGTGATAGAAGGTAATTTACAACTCGTCAGCCTTACTGATTCAGAATCAACTCCCTCAGATAAATCGCTGATCGGCGCACAAATTCCATTTTCAAATGCTTTGCAAAAATTGGCCGCCGGTGGCGTAGAGATCATCAATAACTTCCAACTTCTGACTGATTTCAGCCCATTGATTGGATATTTTAGTCGACGTGGTTGCCATTCCGCAGCGGTCATCCCGATTTATGAGGGTAAACAACTCAAACATATACTCGCAATTGGTTCACGCGATGAAACGCCGCTCACTTCCATGCAAATGCAGCCTTATATTAACTTTGGTGAAGGTATTGGTACCTCCCTTGAAAGAATTCACCTGAGCAATTCTCTTACTCAAAAAGAGAAAGGGATTTCCATGCTCAGCAAAGTTTTTACTTCGAATAAAGAGTCTCAATTACAAGATATTTTCAGTGAAATTCACAATCAACTCCGTGTTACTTATGGACAGAATATTGGTTTTTGTGTTGCCCTACTAGAAAATAATCAAACTCAAATCAAGATTCCTTATTATTATGTAGATGATCTACCCGTTCAAATCATTCCTTATGTGAAAAGTAACGATTTGCTTTCTCAAATTGTTAACTCCGGCGAAAGCATACTCCTCGAAGACGCTTCTAAGAATAACCAGTTTGCCGTCGATGCCCCAGGCCAACATTTATCGGTAAAATCTTGGTTGGGACTCCCGCTCATCAATGGCAACCAGGTCATCGGAGCAATAGCTCTTTTTAGCCAGGATATGACAGCGGCTTTCGATCATGAAACTCAAGTCATCTTTGAGCTTGTTGCTGCACGGCTATCACTCGCCGTTCTAATTGAACAGCAAGGTCTTTCGCTCAAAGAGATTCAAAGCTCCTACGATTATGAAAAATATTTACTGGATTCGCTTCTGGAGAATATTCCCGACCGTATTTCTTTTAAAAATACAAATAACGAATTCATCCGAATCAGCAAATCTCTTTCTGAGTTTTTGGGAAGCACAGGAATTGAAAGCTTATTGGGTAAAGTAGATAATTTTCATTACTTTGCTGAAGAAAGTGAAAATGAAAATGCAGCAGGAGAAGAAGTAGTTTCTTCCCAAACACCGCTACTTCACCACACAGAAAAGTGGATAGATCGTGAAGGTGTGCCACAATGGGTACTTTCTAACCGGATTCCATTGGTCAATCCCGAAGGCAGTGTTGCGGGTTTGTTAAGTATTTCCAACGATATTACGGACCTGGTTAAAATCCAGCAGTTAGCTGAACATCGTGCTGATCAATTGCTGACTGCTTCCGAGATTGCCAGGGAATCAACGGCTGGAACAATGGATGTCGATGTTACGCTGGCCCGTTTGGTCGAACTTATCAAAGCAAGATTCAATTTCTATCATGCTTCGATTTTCCTCATCGATCCACTCGGAAAAAACGCTGTCCTGCGCGAATCCACAGGTGAAGCAGGAGCACAATTAAAACGAGCCGGCCATAAACTTGCCGTAGGTTCCACTTCAATTGTTGGTCAGGCTACTGGAAAAGGTATTCCAGTTGTGGTAGGTGATGTGACCAAGGAGCAAAATTATTTTGCCAATCCCCTGCTTCCAGAAACCCACTCAGAAATGGCTATTCCAATGAAAATTGGCGATAAGATCCTGGGTGCCCTGGATGTTCAATCCACCGAATACAATGCTTTCTCACAAGAAGATATCAATATTTTACAAATTTTAGCAAATCAAACTGCGGTTGCTGTACAAAATGAAGACTTGTTCAACCATACCAATCAATCATTGGAACGCCATCGCCTCTTGAATCAGTTGACCGCCTCTAATGTTGAAAACATGACCGTCGAAGATTCCATTCGCGCTACTCTCGAGGTACTACATCAGGCCATGCCAGGTGAACAAATCACCTATTTTGCCATCGACCAAAATGATATTCTGGTAGCCCGGGCTTTTGCAGGAATCAACAACCCCGATCAGACCTCGCGCCGCATTCGGGTTGGAAAGGGAGTTGTTGGTCAAGTTGCTAGTGAAAAACAAGGTATTCGGATCAATGATGTACCAGCCAATCCTGCATCACAACCTCAAAATTTTGAATCCAATTCAATTCTTGCCGTTCCGGTTAGTTTTGCAGATACTATTTTAGGCGTGATCAATGTAGAAAGTATAGTTTTTGCGCAATTCGATGAGAACGATCAAGAGTTTGTTACAACAATGGCAGTAAATTTAGGCGCAATCATCTCAAACATCAGGTTGCTTGAGCAAGTCCGCAACCAGATTAACCGCCAACAAAGATTGTTTGAGATCACAAGCAAAATCAGGCGCTCAGTGGATATGGACACAATTATGCAGACCTCTATCAGCGAAATTGGCAGTGCATTAAATGTGCGTCGGGCTTCAATTCAAATTTTGCCAAAATTTGAAGGAAAAACGAATAAGGAGCAAGGGGAATGAACTATCTTCGCTCTTTAATTCCCTCAAATATTCCGTCTAATTTTGATTTGGAAGATCAATTGAAGATCTGGCAGGAACGAATTCTGCACTCAATTTTTCTAGGTGGAGGTATCGCAGGAATTGTTTTTTCCTTGTTGTTCTCTTCCACAGCGGTAAAAACACAGAACTTTACCATACTGTATAGTTCTATTGGGCTATTTGTCATTTGTCTTATCTTCTTTGCTTTACGTAGAATTTCTTATTGGATTCGCTCAATCATTGCATTAATGATCATCTATGTTTTTTCGAATATTATTTATTTCACTTCTGGTTGGACGGGTATTGCACTTCTCCTTTTGTTGGTCTTTTCTTTCCTCACCACTACTTTACTTTATCAAAGTTCAACACGCGTAGGTTTGTTCCTTAGCCTGACTACGTTATTGGTGTGGGCAATTTTGAGATTTGCCAATGTTATAAAAGGAATTGGACTGGCCTCTACAATTAATTCACTTGGTTTGGATTTGGTGATTATTCTTTTAGCCGGTTTTAGTATCAACCTTGTAATGGGTTCGTTAAAATCTCATTACCTCAATATATTCAGGGTAAATAAAGCCTTGAAGAACGATCAAAAAATGCTTCAAGATCAGATGCAAGAGCAAACAACTATACTTGAAAGACGTGTCACTCAATTAAGAACCGCTGCAGAAATTACAAAATCTACTTCTTCCATCACTAATCCTCAATTATTAATTCGGCAAGTAACCGATTCAATTAAAGAACGGTTTAATTTGTATTATGTTGGTGTTTTTCTTGTTGACCCTATGAAAGAGTTCGCTGTTCTACAATATGGCACTGGAGAAGCCGGCCGTAAAATGCTTGCAAACCACCACCGTTTGGCCGTCGGTGGTTATTCCATGATCGGATGGACTACTCAGACCCGGAAACCTCGTATCGCTCAAGATATTGGCTCCGAGGCTGTCCACTTTGATAACCCTCTTCTTCCCGAGACCCGATCTGAATTGGCAATTCCAATCACTACTACCTCTACATTAT
This sequence comes from Anaerolineaceae bacterium, assembly GCA_003158355.1. Classification (GTDB taxonomy): domain Bacteria; phylum Chloroflexota; class Anaerolineae; order Anaerolineales; family Anaerolineaceae; genus UBA6107. The sequence continues at coordinate 24,896 of PMIV01000121.1, read as the reverse complement.
TTGGAGCCATGACAATTCAATCTAATATTGCGGGCGCGTTTGATGATAATGATATTTTGATCCTGCAAAGTATTGCAGATAGCCTTGCCATTGCATTGGAAAACAATCTCTCCTTCGAGCATTCACAAAAAACGTTGGAAGAGATCCGGGTGTTGAACAAAGCGTTTGTCCAACAAGCCTGGGGTGAAGCGGTCGCCGTTCATGGCGATCTTTCTGCATCGTATGAGAATCCGGAACTGCAATCAGTCGATGATGAATTAAAAACCGTCAGTGTCCCAATTTATTTGCGTGATGAAGTGATTGGCGAAATTAATCTCGAACTCTCTGGTAATGATATTAACCAAGAAGAAATGGAATTTTTACGATCAATTTCTACACAAACCAGCAGCGCGCTTGAAAATGCCCGTTTGATCGATGAAACACAACGTGCTGCATCAAAAGAGCAGAAATTAAATGATCTCTCTGTTCAATTTTCCCGCGCCCTAACAATTGAAGATATTCTAAAAACCGCTGTAACTGAATTCGGAAAATTGCCTTCTGTTTCCGAAGCATCCATATCCTTATTGCCTCCCGAAGAGACCAATCTTGGTCAATCTTCAGAAAAACGAGTGAGGTGAAATTATGAATCCAATGACCCCCACAAGTGCTGTCCCTTCTTCAAGTATGCCAGGATTGGAAACTCCAATTTATTCAAAAGCGAATGAATCACTTCTCCAAAACCTTTTGAATGGCAGTCTGGTTCTTAGCACAATCTTGTTCTTCTTATATTCTTACACTTCATACCAAAGCGCGAATTATCTTTCGCTTGGTTTGTTCTTTATTGCTTATGGTTTAATTTTCTTGATTACCTTTGCTCGTATGATACCTCCTCGGGTAAGGGTCAGCGCATTGACGATTGCCTTTTTTATCATTGGAATTCTGGAAATTCTCCAATCGGGATTAACCGCGAATGGATTACTTTATTTTCTGATTGCTACGCTGATCTTTGGCATACTTGAAAAGAAAAACTATTGGATTATTATCCTTGTTGCTGCAGCAGTGGTAATTTCGATCCTCAGCTATTTGATTCAAACAAGTATTATTACAATAGGAACTTCAATAGTTTCGAATGAATCAGTGCTTTATTGGGTTTCTTTAATCGCCAATTTTCTATTCCTCACTTTTTTGGTTACTGCTCCTCTTTCTCTATATATCCATGATTTACATAGTTTCATCTCAACATTAGTTGAAAATAACCATTCTATTTCTGACGAAAACAAGGGATTAGTTCAAAATCGAATTGAATTTGAAAATGGACTTGACCGCAGAAGGTTGCGTTTGGTAACAACTCGCCAAATCTCCCGCGAGATTTCACAGCAATCAGATCTCGAAAAATTAATGCACGACTCAGTTGAACTGATTCGCACACAATTGGGATATCACCAAGTAGCCATTTTCTTAAACGATGAACGTAATGAAAATTCCTTCTTAAAAGCAGCCACCGGTGAAGGCAGTCAATCCTTGCTTGACCGTAATTTTAGAGTCCGTATTCATGATGTTGGCATCATCAGCTCGGTGATTGCACGTGGAGAGCCATTTTTCACTAATGATCTCTTGGAAGAGACAATTCAATATAAAAGCAGTACACTCTCCAACTCCAAATCTGAATTGACCGTTCCATTGCGCGTCGGCCAACAAATCCTAGGAGCTCTTGATGTACAGTCCGATCAGAAAGATGCTTTTGGTGATGAAGATATCGAAATGCTGCAATCCATAGCAGATCAGCTTGCTTCTGTTTTTGACAAAACAAAACAAATTCAACAACTTAAAAACAGCGTAGCCAAATTGGAAGAAAATTACCGCTCATATACTCAGGGTGTATGGCGAAGTCACTTAAAAGGTACAAAAGAACATCTCAACTATGCTTATATTCAGAATGCACTTGAATCAGAATTCGAACCGCCTGCAATTTCAGAAGAAGCACTGAATATAGGCGAAACAATTATCGCCCCTGCTGATTCAGAAAACAATCCTCAAAAAGATGAATCGATTATGGCTGTTCCCATTATTCTGCGTGACCAGATACTGGGTGTGCTAAATATTAAATACCGGGGAACTGATATTCCAAATGATTTGGCGGCTTTGGTTGGTAATGCCTCCGATCGTCTTGCTCTGGCACTTGAAAATGCCCGCCTTCTCGAACAGATTCAGGAACGTGCCGATCGGGAACACCTCATTGGAGATATTTCATCTAAATTGCGATCTGCAACTGATGTTGATTCTATTTTACGGACTACAGTTGCTGAATTAGGAAAATCTCTCGGCATTGATGAAGTTCGCATACAGTTAAAATCCGCTGAGTCAAAGTAGTCGGAGGGACCATGCTTTTGAAAAAAGGTAATGTTTCTTTAGGTCAAAACAAGGAAGCGCTTTCTCCGCGAGCTAAATTTTCGCGTTCCACTTTGATCTTCATGACAATTTTTGCTATTTTGGCATCCCTAGCCTCTTTGACCGGTGGAATCTTAGCCAATACCTGGCCATTTTTCCTGCTTTCTGGTGCCTTTGCGGTTTCGGCGATCATGAATATTTTTACACTGACCTCAATTTGGGATGCGCCGGCTTCAATTAAAATTTTGGTTTCTACATTGTCTTTTGAGATTTCATTTGCTCTTGCGGCCGGTGTTATCTCATTTGCATACGGTTCACCCTTTGCGTTGATCGCGATCGTCGTCGCTTTCCTGTTCGCGGCAGTCAATCAATCAGGTTGGCTGAATGAATGGATTATTGGTCTTGGCATAGTTGGAGCTTTGAGTTGTTTGGTGTTAAGTGTCTTAGCTCCTCTTCCGCAGGTGGCTAGTTTATCTTTAGATATATTAATAATTATTCTGGATGCTGCCGCAATCATTGTTATGATCCAGTTAATTAGACTAGGTTTATTGATTACCACCTTAAGGTTAAAGTTGGTCATGTATGCACTTTCACTCGCTATTTTGCCATTGATCGTACTTGCTGTGATCAATTTGCAGTCAATTCGAAACACAGTTTCACTGCAATCGAATGACACACTACGAGTAGCCACTGAATTGACTGTTGACCAAATAGACAATTTTTTTACTTCTAACCTATCTACTTTGCAGAATCAGGCATTGCTACCTGTCTTTAAGAATTACTTACAATTAAGCCAGGTTTTACGTTCTAATAGTTCAGAGGAATTGGAATTATCTTCTACACTGAGCTCTTTCCAAACACAAAACGTCTTATACACTCCTTCTTATGGCGTAATCGACTTAGTTGGAATTGATGTTTACGATACAAACATCAACAATATCGGAAATTCAGAGTTTTACACAGATTATTTCCAAAGTTCTTTAACAACAAAATCTTCTTTCGTATCCACAGTAGAATTTATCCCAAATACTCGACAATCATATATCTATTTCATTTCCCCAATTTTGGATGAAGATCAAAACCCAATCGGTTTTTTGCGAATGAAATATAACTCCCTAATTTTGCAATCTGAGTTAGGGAAAACAGCAGGCTTGATCGGTGCTCACTCCTATCCAATACTATTGGATGAAAACGGTATTCGCCTGGCAGATACATCAAATCCGGATTTGATTTACCATTCGATTCAAACTCTGGGTTCACAAAAGTATTCGGAATTACTTAGTGCGAACCGAATTCCATCCTATATCTCGGAGTCCCAAATAAACAGTCCGATCCAAGAAATCGCGTCAGAGTTATACGTTACAAATTTGAAACCGTATCAATTCTTTGATGTTGATCTGCAAAGCTCGAAAACCGGAGTGTTGGACAAAGCAACATACGGTACTTTGACTACTCAAAAATGGAATGTCGTTTACTTGCAGGAACAGACTGCTTTGGTTTCTGCCCAACAAAATTTGACAAAATCTTCAGCAATTGTTGCTGTTCTCATCGCCGCCATCGTCAGTTTGCTTATCACAATACTTGCCAGTCTTTTTACTCAACCAATTATCGAACTTACTCGCACCGCACAAACCATTGCGGATGGCGATTTAAATACTCATGTGACTGTCAAAACAAACGATGAGATCGGCGCAATGGGTAAAGCATTCAACTCGATGGCTTTACAGCTAAAATCTTCGTTTGATAACCTCGAAAGGCGTGTAAATGAACGTACCAAAGAGTTGGCAAAACAAAATGATGCATTACGTTTCCGTTCCAGACAGCTGCAGACAGTAACCGATGTTGCTCGAAGCATTGTTTCCACAAATGATATGGAATCATTATTAACTTTGGTGACTCAACTGATCAGCGACCGTTTTAACTATTATCATGCTGGCATTTTTCTGCTGGATGATAAAGGTGAGTATGCTGTTTTTCGCGCCTCCAACTCCAAAGGCGGCCAACGAATGTTAAACAGACAGCATAAATTGAAAGTTGGACAGGTAGGTATCGTTGGTTATGTAACTGCAACCGGGAACCCACGTATTGCTACCGATGTGGGTAAGGACGCAGTATTCTTCAATAATCCAGATTTACCCGAAACAAAATCAGAGATGGCTTTGCCATTGAAAATTGAGAATCGAGTTATTGGTGCATTGGATATTCAATCGACTGAATCAAACTCGTTTTCAGAAGACGATATCAAGCTATTTACCACATTAGCAGACCAGGTTTCGGTTGCTATCAATAACAATAAGCTTCTAAACAATACACAAAAAGCATTGGCAGAAGCGCAAGATCTCCACCGCCAGTATTTGAACCAGGAATGGACGAAACGCGCTGTTGAAATTGGACGCACCAGCTACAAGTATTCCGTTCAGGGACTTACTACATACGAAGATGACTTGCCAGAAGTAAAAATGGTCTTTGAATCTGGTCGACCAGTGACACGTTCCTCTGTCCAAAAAGAGAATTCTCAAACCTCTTATTCTACATTGGCAGTACCAATTCTATTACGAGGTGAAGTGATTGGCGTTATTCATCTTCAAGAGAATGAAGAATCTAATTTTAATTGGAGTGAAAACGAACTGATCACAGTACAGACCCTTGCAGACCAATTAGCTCAATCTTTGGAAAGCGCGCGACTATTTGAGCAGACTATCCGCCGTGCTGACCGCGAACGCCGTGTGTTAGAGATCACCAGTAAGATCCGTTCAACCAATGATCCACAACAAATGCTTGAGATCACCCTCGAAGAATTAAAACGGCATCTTGGCGCTTCGCAGGCTCAAATCGTTTTCAATCTTCCCGGTCAAACGACATCCACATCACAACTGGATATGAATACAATTAACAGAAATAAAGAGGGTGAATAAAATGACCTTCATTGTCTCTATCGCCAACGAAAAGGGCGGAGTTGCTAAAACTACTACCACGTTATCTTTAAGTGGAGCCTTGGTTGAAGCTGGTTACAGGGTTCTTGCAATTGATCTTGACCCACAAGCCAACCTTACGCTTTCTCTGGCTGAAGACTCCGAATCAAATTTTCTCTCGATCGTTGATCTTTTAATAAATAATGCCACATTTGAAGAAGTAATAAAACCGACTAATTTGGAAAATTTGACGCTGCTACCTGCGAATAACCAATTAGGGTTGGCCGAACGTTTATTCCCTTCAAAACCAAACTATAGTTTTTTACTTAAAGAACTTTTAGACCAAAATAAATCATCTTATGATTTTATTCTTATCGATTGCCCACCCTTTCTTGGTGCAATTACCACCAATGCGCTCATAACTTCCGATTTGCTTATTTTGCCAACCCAGGCTGAATATTACTCTGTTTTTGCATTACGAAATATGATGGCTCTGATTCGTCAAATTCGTGCAAACGGTAACCCAAAATTGAAATACCGATTGTTGATCACTATGTTTGACAAAAGAAATCGGATTCATTGTTCATTAGCTGAACATTTAAGAACCACGTTTTCCACGGGAATATTTGATTCTGTTATAGAAATTGATACAAAATTAAGAGAAAGTCCAATGGCAGGTCAGTCGATCATCTACCATTCACCAAGAAGCAGGTCAGCGCTGCAATATCGTTTTCTAGCTCAGGAGATTATTCAATATGTCCAAGAAAAAAACCAACAACCGGCTTGAAAACCTTTTCGCAAATCTGAACGATCAATCACCGGTAGAAATTCCGGTTATTGAGCCAGCAAAGAAATCAAGCTGGTCATGGGAGACAGACGCGAACGGTATTTATACGCAATGCAGCCGAGAAGTTTCGGATATTCTAGGCATTGGGATTAAAGAATTCTTGGGATTCCCGCTCCTGAGCTGCCACATTGTCAAGGAAGACCGACAGGAATTATTAAACAAAATACAACAGGATGAATTTCCTTTTGAATTGAACCTCCATATGGAAGGATTGAATGGCAAAATTGTATTTGCTTGTTTTCATGTGTTTAAAATAAATAACGGCCTTAAAAAGGAATCAATTTTCCGCGGATTTACTCAATTATTGGAAAATGATAATTCAGATACGACCCGGGTCGAAACAAACCAAATTCAATCCGCCGAACCGGTTAGCGGAACTTCTGATAATTTGCAGGTAAACACCTCCCCTTTAGAATTTGATTTGTCTACTTCAATCGAGCTAAAAGAAGACCTGGAATCAAGTACACCGGTTGATGATACAGCCCAACCTGTTTATGGCGTAGATACTCTCCCAATTAGCAGAAAACACCGAAACAAAGGATCCACTGAAGGGCGCCTGGATCAGTTGGAAGAAGAATTTAGGCAAAACAGCCAACCCGAGCGAGCAATTGAACTGCCCAGGCAAAAATTAAAGCAAACTAAAACGGATTTCTCAAAGCTCTCTAAAACTGCTCCTTTGGGTCCTCTTCCAGCTTATCCATTGGTATCAATTTCAAGAGACACTGCCCCTCTACAATCAAGAGAAATTTCTGGGGTAGCATTAGAGGGAGATAACTATAAGCCTTCCCAAAATGTTTGGACCCAGCAAGCCCTGGTCAGTTTTGATGAAAACCTGGTGGTCTCCTCCCCGGCAACTTCTGAAACTCCCGCAATCATGGCCGGCCCTTTAAAACTCCGCGGTCAAAAATCAGGTGTCATCGAACTTGTAGACTCTGACCCCAACCGTAAATGGTCAGAAGAAGACCGCTTGTTAATGCAGGAAATTTCCAATCAGCTCGGATTGGCGCTCGAAAACGCTCAATTATATTCGACAGTCCAAAAGGAATTGGGCGAAAGAATTAAAGCGGAACAACTAACAGAACGACGTAATCGCGATTTAGCAACTTTGAACCAAATTGGTCAAAGACTTAACCGTTTAGTGAATCGTGAAGAGATTTTTAAATTGGTCTCTTCCATGCTTCAAGAGACAATGAATGCAAAAAATATTCTCATCTCTATTTATGACCCTGAGAGTGATTCTCTTTCATTTCCGGTTTGCGTTTTCGAGGGCAAAAATATTTCCATTCCTGCAAGAAAATGCCGCGAAGGATACCAAGAATCCCTATTAAAGTCACGGGCTCCGCTGGTCTTGAATAAAGACCCGCTTGTTTATCTGAACGATGAAGTATTTGATCATCCACTTAAACAACCAAATTCAATGGTTGCACTCCCACTCATGGCTGGTGATCGAGGTTTAGGGGTACTCACCCTTTTTAATTCGGAAAAAGAATCTATCTTTGACCATATCCAAGTCGAATTATTGTCTACTATCGCCACTCAAACCGCTGCATCGCTCGAAAATGCTTCACTCTTCGAAAATATCCGTGACGCACTTGGAACAATTGAAGTTCGAGAAAGATACCAATCAAATGTCACAAAAGCGGTAGCGTTATTGAGTGAAAAGGGCTCTCAAACCCTCCCTCAGATTTTGGAATTCCTGGCTTCAGCGGCTCAATGTGAGAGAACGTACTATGCCGATGCCACCCTCGAAAAAGAAGGGGGTATTGTCTGGGCTGCCTCACAAATTTATGTTAAACCTGACGCAAATGTTTTACTCAGTAATAATTTGCTTTCACGGTTGGTCGCCACAGAATACCCGAACTGGTTGAACGATCTCAGCATTAAAGGTTGGCATGCCGCGTTGAGTGAAACTGCGCAAGGCGCTGAAAAAACCTACTTGCAGTCACAACAAATAGATTCATTATTATTATTAGCCATTCCTCGGGGAGAAAACCGCAACGGGTTTATCGCATTCGAGAACTTCTCTTCCAGCCACGAATGGAAAAAAGAAGAAATCGATATTTTACAGATTGCTTCCGATGCTCTCACCAATACATTGATCCGTGAAGAGTTGTTGAAGCAAGTTCAAAATTCATTGGAAGAAACAGAAAATTTATATTCTGCTTCGCATCAATTAGCTTTATCTAATACTTCGCAAGAAATGTTAGGCGCAATAATTCAAGGAGTGCATTCACAAACCATTAATCGTGGAATTTTGATCCTATTCCATTACAACGAAGCTGACCAAATCGAAAGAATGGTTGTTGAAGCGAATTACTTTAGTGGAGCCGGTACACCTCCTCCCCCTGTTCAAACCGAATATCTTACTTCGCTATACAAACAGATTTTTGCCACCGAAAATCCTGTTTTCTATGACAATGTGACCAATTCACAAATTGATAAAAACCTGCAGAATATTTTGATCCGTCAAAATATCCACTCCATGGCCATTTTGCCATTATGGTCCGGCAACCGGCAAAGCGGTGTTTTAATGTTGATTTCGGTCGTGAAACATCATTTTCTGGACCAAGAATTACGGTCGCTTCCTCCTCTGGCAGATCAGATGGCAACCGCAATTGAAAACCTACGCCTCTTCGAAAGCACGCAATCTGCCCTGGCAGAAACCGAGCTGCTGTACAAAGTATCCAATGGTATTTCTCAGTCAACCGGGTTGGAAGAATTGATCGAACTTGTGGGGAAGAATGCAATGCCCTCTGGTGCAGACTCAATACATCTTTTCCTCTCAAATTCTCCCCAAATAGATAAAATCAACAGTATTGAGTATGTCGGTTCTTATTCCGTTGAAAGTCAGTACCATCCTTCCGGTCAAACGCTTCCCTGGACAATTTTCTCTTCCCTTGATTTTTCAAAAGGCGAACCAATTACAATCAAAAATTCAAAGAGTTCCGGGATCAATCATGATCTGATTAAATTTTTAACTGGTTTAAATTGTACTTCAGCAGTAATTGTGCCCATGCTTTCTTCGGGTAATTTTCTTGGATTGATGGTGAGCACATCTACCCAGAACGTTGACTTCGATAAGGAAGAAATTCAAACCTTACAGGTGGTAGTGAACGGTATTTCAATAGGTATTGAGCGTCAGCGATTGCTAACAGAAACTCAACGCCGTGCCCTTGAATTGCANNGCTATTTACCTGGTAGATGAAACCAATACCTATCTGATGTTTAAAGAAGCCACTGGACGTGCAGGGCTTGAAATGAAGCAACATCAAAACCCCGTCGCCATTGGCTCAAAATCAGCATTGGGAATTTGCGCTGCTACAGGCAACCCTGAGGTGATCAGCGATACATCAGATAGCAAAATCTTTTATTCCAACCCGCTTCTGCCTGATTCTCGGTCCGAATTAGCTATTCCATTAAAAATCAGCGGAAAGGTTACCGGTGCTCTGGATATTCACTCCAACCAAACCAATGCATTCTCGTCCGCAGAAATAACTGTATTTCAAATTTTGGCAGACCAGGTTTCGATCGCCATCGAAAATGCTCATGCCTTTGAAATTTCTCAGCAGGCTGTCGCTGAAATGCGCGAACTGGACCGCGTCAAGAATCAATTCCTGGCAAATATGAGCCATGAATTACGTACTCCACTAAACTCCGTCATCGGTTTTTCACGCGTGATTCTCAAAGGCATTGACGGCCCAATTAATGATGTTCAAAAACAAGATATTGGCTCAATTTATTCTTCCGGCATGCATTTGTTAAGTATGATCAATGAGATTTTGGATATGTCCAAAATTGAAGCCGGCAAAATGGAATTGCAATGTGAAATGGTTAATATTGGTGATGTTATCAATTCCACTGTTTCCGCTGCCATGGGTTTGGTCAAGGATAAACCAATTCAAATGGTTCAAAAAGTCCAGCCCAATTTGCCTCCAGTTAAAATTGACCAGATCCGTATCGGACAAGTTTTAAATAACTTGATAGGCAATGCAGTGAAATTTACCGAAAAAGGTGACATTACAATCGGTGCGGCGCTTTCCAAAAGTACCGATGGTAAACCAGAGATCATGGTAACTGTAACCGATTCGGGAATTGGTATTGCTCCCGAAGATCAATCCAAACTTTTCCAACGCTTCTCCCAAGTGGATGATTCACCCACTCGCAAGACCGGTGGGACAGGTCTTGGGCTTTCTATTTGCCGTTCATTGGTAGAAATGCATAAAGGCCACATTGGATTGCTCAAGAGTGAAGTGGATAAGGGAAGTACATTCTTCTTCACTTTACCTTTGGAAGAGCCCAATGAAATTCCTTCGCTCGATCAACTTTCCCATGAGCAAAATCTCATCCTGTCAATCGATGATGATGCACAGGTAATCTCGCTCTATGAACGCTACCTTCAATCCAGCGGATTCCACGTTATTGCAGAAACTAATCCGGAAAAAGCAGTTGAACGTGCTCTGGCTTTGAAGCCAATGGCAATCACCGTCGATATAATGATGCCAAAGAAAGATGGCTGGCAGGTAATTCGCGATCTCAAACAAAATGAATTCACCAAGAATATTCCGATCATCATCTGCTCCATTCTTGAAGAAGAAGAAAAAGGATTTAGTTTAGGCGCCTCTGACTATCTGGTAAAACCCTTTATTCAGGATGACCTAATTCGAGCGATACATCGGATGAAAAGTCACGGTGAATTACATAACATATTAATTGTCGACGATGACCAAGCTGACCTTAGATTGACTCAAAAAATGATCGAAAACGGAGGCAATTACCAGGTTACCTCTGTTGTAAATGGTCGCGATGCGCTTGAATCATTGACAAACTCAATGCCAGATTTGCTTATTCTGGATTTATTTATGCCTGGATTAAATGGATTTGACTTACTTGAAATATTGAAAGCGGATCCAAAGTTTAGTCAGCTTCCTGTAATTATTTTAACCGGAGCAGATTTGAATGTAGAGCAACAAAAGCAGTTATCGGACTTTGGAAATCAAATTTTTTCCAAGGGGGTTTTGAAAGAAAAGGACCTTTTGGTTTATATTGAAGAATCATTAAATAAAATAAAAAGCTCAAACACGAACGGATAAACCAGAAATCATGTCTTCTCATTTCATTACTGTTTGCCAGGATTGCGGATACAAATCTCCATTTCTTCCCGGATCGCCAGCTTGCCCAAAATGCGGGGGGTTGTGGCGTGAAGCAATTTATGATTATGCCAACCTGGCCTATTCTCTTCCAATTGTTTTACCCGGTCGCCCTTTTGATATTTGGCGTTATCGCGAATTATTACCTGTTCGCGAACCCAATCCTGATCTTTCTCTTGGAGAAGGAGGGTCTCCCCTTATTCATGCGAATAATCTAGGATTAATGCTCGGCCTCCCAAACATTTACATCAAAGATGAACGTCAGGGACCTACTGCCTCTTTCAAAGATCGTCAGGCTGCGATCATGATCGCTTCGCTAAAAGAAGCCGGAATTACTGAAATGGTATGCGCATCCACCGGGAATGTGGCAATTTCATATTCTGCGTATGCCGCTCGAGCGGGTATCAAGTTGTGGGCATTCCTCACCTCTCTAGTACCCGCCGCTAAAATGCGCGAAGTTGCCTTATATGGCACGCAGGTAGTAAAGATCACTGGCACATATGATGAAGCGAAAAAGTTGGCAGCAGAATTTGCCAAACAGCGGAATCTTTTTTTAGACCTCGGTGCCCGCAGTATTCCTTGTCTGGAATCGATGAAAACGATCTCGTTCGAGGTCGCCGAACAATTAACTGCTTTACTTGGGGCTGTGCAACCCTATGATCAAAAAATTAAATCATCTCCTTGGCGCAGTCCCGATTGGTATATCCAATCGGTAAGCGGAGGCATGGGGCCTCTCGGAGTAATGAAAGGCTTTAAAGAACTACATCTTATGGGGTTGATCGATTCCGAACCTAAAGTTGGTCTCATCCAATCTGAAGGCTGCGCCCCAATGGTACATGCCTGGCGTCAGGGCAAAGATACTGCCATCCCTGTGAAATCTCCACACACACTAATTGCGACCCTGGCAACTGGTGATCCTGGACGTACCTATACGCAAATATATAAAAAAATGGCTGAGGCCCAAAGCGGCATTATTGAAAGTGTTACAGATGAAGAAGCCTTTCGTGCCATGCATTTTTTGGCGAAAATGGAAGGCCTTTCGATTGAACCGGCTGCTGCAGTAGCCTTTGCCGGATTGGTTAAACTCGTCCGCGCAGGGAAAATAAGACCTGATGAAGTGGTCGTGGTTAACTGCAGCGGTCATACCATGCCAATCGAGCGCAACATTTTGGGTGAAGGTTGGGAGCGCAATATTAACCTTTCCTCCGAGAGCCTCACAGAGGATGGTCAAGAAGAAGGTCTGTTGGCAGCCTTAAGCAGCGTCTCGATTGACCGCTTCCCGCGGATTGCCATTGTAGATGATGAACCTAACGTACGTACCCTCATCCGTCGTATTCTCCAATCACAGGGAAATTACCAGATTTTTGAAGCCAGCAATGGTAAAAATGCCATTGAAATGATCATTCGGGATCGCCCTAATTTAATATTATTAGACTTGATGATGCCAGATATGGACGGCTTCCAGGTCATGGATGCACTTCAGCTTATAAAAGAAACCCAAGACATCCCCATCATCGTCATCACTGCCAAAGAACTGACTCCAGCTGAGAACAAACGTTTAAAAGGCCACATTCAATCATTGATGCAAAAAGGGGATTTTATGAATGACGATCTTTTGGATGAAGTCAGAGCACTTCTTAAATAGAGCACAGGATGAATAACCAAAAAAAAGGCGTTATTGCTTCGCTTTCTTCTGCATTGTTGCTTGGACTAACGCCAATATTTGGTAAGCAGTCTATTTTATTTGGTTTCTCTCCCTTTTCGGTTGTAGCCATTCGCTCTACGATCGCTGCATTCTTGATGCTGATCTTCTTATTTGCATTTAAGCGCTCATATTTTTACATTTATCCACTTGGTCTGGCAGGATGTGTCGCNNGGGCAGTTGCTCTACTCGTTCTATCCGCTTTTTGTAGCATTGTGGCTGATTGTGGATCGTCAATCCATTAGCAGAATTACAGTTCTAAGGTTGTTATTAATTCTACCTGGGGTCTTTTTATTGATCTCAAATTCCAAAAATGGTATTGATCTTTATGGTGCAATATTAATGATTGGTGCGTCCTTACTTTATGCGCTTCACTTGATCATTAATCAAAGGGTGCTTTATGAAGTTCCAGCCCCCACAGTAACCCTGTATACATTAATTTCAATGGCAATAACCGTCACGGTTGCTTTTTTGATTTTTTCTCCTCAATTGCCTGCCGCCGGCACTCCTTGGTGGCCACTGCTTGCCCTGGCTGTGATCACCTTCCTGGCCAGGTTGACCTTGTTTTTGGGTGTTAAAAATATTGGCGGGTTGCGTACGTCAATCTTGGGATTAGGTGAATTAATCGTTACTATTATTATTGCTCAACTATGGCTCGGCGAGCGTCTTTCGGTGAATCAATGGATTGGTACTTTTCTGATCTGTTTGAACCTTTTTTTGGCAACTTTTGATAAACCATCCCCTCAAAAACGACAGGCACACGGTTTCTTGCGCTGGCTGGATCCACCCTCTGTTCACCCAACAGATTTTCCTTTTCAAGATCAATAAAAAGAACCGCATCTCTGCGGTTCTTTTTCGTTTAGGGGTGGGTGATGGGGATCGAACCCACAACATCCGCTTCCACAGAGCGGCGCTCTGCCATTGAGCTACACCCACCATGAACAGGCAAATTCTATCACAGCCCTTGCGGGTTCGCAAGGAGTTCTTTAACAGAAGCAGCAGCTTCCGAGATTTTCACCTGAATTTGGTTGCGGGTCTTCAAGTTCTTGATGGTTACCTGTCCATTTTGAGCTTCATCCGGGCCCAGTACAAGCACAACTTGAATACCCATACGATCGGCAAATTTTAATTGTTTTTGCAGTTTCGCTGCTTCTGGGTAGCAGACGGTTTTAATACCTTCATTTCTCAACTGGCTCGCCAGGTTTAATGAACTGCCGATCAAAGAATCGTCAAAAACAGTTACCAGAGCAGTATCTGCCAGATTGACGCTTTCGGGTAATTTGCCAAATTTCTGCAGCAGCAAAGTGGCCATCACATCCCCCATAGCAAAGCCAACACCCGGCAGCGGATCTCCGCCAACGTCGCTGACCAGGTTATCGTAATGTCCACCCCCCAGAATGGCCCGTCCGTCGCCAGTCACATCCCAGGCTTCAAAAACAATACCAGTGTAATAGTCCAGCCCTCGGATAATAGAGGGATCATAACGAACATATTCTTTGACTCCCATTTTTTCAAGCGCATTAAAGATACGAACCAATTCTTCAGATTTTTTCCATAACTCTTTATCATCCAGAAGTGTTTTCAGATTTTCCAGATCATTGAGAGATAAACCGTTTTCTACCCCGTACGCGTTCCATTCATCCGCATGCATCTTATCGCGTCTATCGATCAGGCGGAAAATCGTCTTGTGTTTTTCTTTTTCAATCCCCAGGGCAATTAATTCCTGTTCCATCAATTTCCGATGATTGATTGAAATGAGAACTTGTTCTGGTGAAATTTCCACACTTTTCAAGAAACTGGCGCAGATGGCAACCAATTCTGCATCGGCTTCCGGGCTGTTCACCCCAATTTGATCAATGTTCCATTGGAAAAATTCGCGGGTACGGCCTTTTTGCGGGCGTTCATAACGCCAAAAAGGCCCAAAAGACCACCAACGTAAAGGATAAACTAATTCATTTTGTTTTTGGGCGACCATTCTGGCTAATGAAGGGGTAAGCTCTGGACGTAAAGTAACTGAATCACCTCCCCGGTCCGAAAAAACAAAAGCCTGTTCCTTGACCAATTCTTCACCAGATTTGGCTGCATAAAGATCAATTTTTTCCAAAAAAGGTCCATCCCATTCCTGGTATCCAAATAATTCTGACACTTTACGGATCTGTCCGTAAAGCCATTGACGATTTTCCATATTTTCTGGATAGAACTCACGTGTACCTTTAACAGCTTGAATGGTTGGCTTCATTTTTAATTAACCTTTTTAGAATTTATATTTGGATTTTAACATAGAATCGATCTCTTACGAGCAAAAAAGCAGTCGCCTTTTTTCCTTGCAAAATTTAAGCAATTAAAGGTATCATCAATCATATTACACAGTACCGCATTATTAAATTATCAATAGGCATAATTATGAATGTCTCAGAATTAATCAAATTGATCGATGGCAAATTATTAAGCGAGAATGCGAATTTAACCCGTGAAGTCAAAGGGGGATGCGGCGCAGATTTAATGAGTGACGTCCTAGCGTCGATACAACCAGAAGCCGTGTTACTCACCGGGCTGTGTAACCCACAGGTTGTGCGCACGGCTCAAATGGCCGATGTGGCTGCGATTATCCTGGTACGAGGTAAAGTTCCTCCTAAAGAAACCATCGACCTCGCAGGAGCAGAAAAAATTGCGCTGATCTCTTCCCCATTCGGTATGTTTGAACTGTGCGGTCGTCTTTACCAGGCGGGGCTGCACAGTCTTGAAGTTTCAGTTTCCGATCCATCCTGTGGTTGTGAAGAATAGCGAGGAAAAATGAGCGAATCCTCCCATTTTCAAGGTAGGATAATCACTGACGAACAAGCAGAAAACATTACTCGTGTTGAAGAACTTGCTTATGAATTAAAAGTAAATGAGGTAATGACCAAAGATCTCATTACCGTCACGCCAGAAACTTTGATGCAAGAAGCACTCGAAATATTCCGTACCAATCGGATTTCGGGTGCTCCTGTTTTAAAAGACAATAAATTGGCAGGCGTTGTGAGCATCGAAGATTTGATCCATTGCCTTCAAAAAAATGATCTCAAATCCCCGGTCAGCAAATACATGACCTGCAAACCCTTAACTGTGCATGGGCCTGATCCGATCATTGAAGCCTTGAAATTATTTGTTAATTTTCATTTTGGCCGCTTACCGGTAGTGGATTCAAATTTTGCGCTTGTCGGCATTATCACCAAAGGCGATATCACCCGTGGAATTCTGAAAGCCATCCAACAAGATTATCAGGAAGAAGAAGTGCGACGTTACCGTGCCAGTCACCTCTTTGAAGATATCGAATCTGATCGTTCCAGCCTGATTCTGCGTTACACGATCAAACAAGGAGATTTTATGCGCGGCGGCGCAGCTTCCTCTGCTATCAAACGAGCCTTACTGCGGTTAGGTGCAACTCCACAAATTGCCCGCCGTACAGGGATTGCCGTCTACGAAGCAGAAATGAATTTGATTATTCACACAACCAATGGTGGTGTGATTCGTGCCGAGATCGAACCACATCAAATATCTATCAATGTTTACGATGATGGTCCTGGCATCGAGGACATTGACCAGGCCATGAAACCGGGATATTCAACCGCCAATGAGACAGTCCGTGAACTTGGGTTTGGTGCAGGGATGGGCCTTGTAAATATTCAACGCTGTGTAGATTCCATGCGGCTTGAATCTATCCTGGGAAAAGGAACCTCTCTCAAACTGAAGATACTTCTTCCCAAAAAAGAATTGGTTGGCGAAGGCTATCAAACTAATGAGGAGCATTAAATGAATATACAAGAGATTATCGATTCCCTCCAGCTCACGCCTCTAACAACATTGAAGAACTATCAGGCGGTCACTCCCACATGCGGTTATGCATCCGACCTTTTAAGTTGCGTCATGGCCGGTGCAGCTCACCAATCTGTTTGGGTTACCCTGCAAGCTCACATCAACATTGTCGCCGTCGCTTCGCTGTTGGATCTTTCGGCCATTATTATCACTGAAAATGCCCAACCGGATGAAGCCACGATAGCCAAAGCCAATGAGGAAGGCATCAACCTTCTCTCCACCCAGGAACCCACTTTTTCGGTGGTTGGCAAACTTTGGGAATTAGGGCTTCATTGTCAACAGCCGAAGAATAAATAAGACTATTGTGAGTAAACAATTACGACCTTATCGCGTTGAGCTGCATGTGCACACCGCATTGTCGCCTTGTGCAGAAGTTGAAATGATCCCTCCTTTGATTGTCGAGGAATCGCTCGCGCGCGGGATCGATCTCATCGCCATCACAGATCATAACTCCACAGCCAACATCCAGGCGGTTCAAAAAGCGGCAGAAGGCACATCCCTGGTTGTCCTTCCGGGTATGGAATTACAAACTTTAGAAGAAGTTCATTCATTATGTATCTTTGAAACTTTGGCTCAGGCTGAGGCCTTTCAAAAGATTATTTCACTGGCTTTACCCCCAATAAGAAATCAACCAGAACATTTCGGAGAACAGTTTGTAGTGGATGAAACCGGAGATTTTCTTCGCCGTGAAGAACAACTTTTAATTGTTTCCGCCGATTTGTCTCTTAACCAGGCCTGGCACATTGTCAGTGAGTTGGGGGGAATCTTTATTCCCGCTCATGTGAACCGAAAAGCATTTGGCTTACTCGAAAATTTGGGTTTTATCCCTCAAGATATCCCCATTCGAACAGTGGAGATCTCCAGACATTTACTTTCGAATGAAGCAGTTGCTAAATTTCCTCAACTGACTGGCTATAACTTGATCAAAGGTGGTGACGCTCATCGATTGGAAGAGTTGGCAGGGATGAACGAGTTTTGGCTCAACGCTCCCACTTTTACCGAAATCAAGAAAGCGATTCAGGGGGATAAAGAAAGAAAAATCATAATCAAAGATTGAACGCATCAAAATATTTTTTTTATGGAAGGATAATCGAGTATCAATTAGTGAATATTTTAATAATTCAACCAAAATGATGAGAGATAATTCATCAAAATTAACCACACAAATTTAGGTTTGCAGTAAAATCAGAAATTGAATTGTTTTGATCGTAAAAATACTATCCATTTAAAATGACATTTGTTAGTTTCAGACTCTTCTAAAGCGCTGTAAACTGAAAATGTCTGATCTGATGCCTAGTACACTTTTATAAAACGAACTTCGGAGCATTTTTATGGCAAATGACGTAATCGCAAGCAAGGTCGCTGTAAATGATCCACTGGCCGACCCCAAACAAAAAATCATCATTGATCAGATCATTGATGAAAACATTTCTAGACCAGGGGCCACGATGGTCGTGCTGAATGAACTTCAGTCTTCCATTGGGTTTGTGTCTGAAGAAATGCAAAGATATGTGGCCGAGAAATTACAGGTTCCAGTCTCCAGAGTTCATGGGGTTATTTCCTTTTATTCCTTTTTTACCACTACCCCGCGCGGAAAACACACAGTCAAATTCTGCATGGGTACTGCCTGTTATGTNNCAGACAACTCCTGATGGAAATATCACCATGGAAGTTTGCCGCTGCGTGGGAGCCTGTTCACAGGCTCCAGTGATCGTGGTTGATGAAGAAGTCACCGGCCGTATGAAACCAAATAAATTACCGCAAGCGCTGAAATCCGTTCAAGCAATTACCGAGTAACTCCTGTGCGTGAACTTTCACTTCATCTGCTCGATATTGCTGAAAACAGTGTAGCCGCAAATGCGAGCCAAGTAAGAATTTCGATTATCGAAAACACACGAACTGATCTTTTACAAATGAGCGTAGAGGACAATGGCAAAGGGATGGATGCCGCAATGGTAGCCAGTGTAATTGACCCATTTGTTACATCGCGAACCACCCGCAAAGTTGGTTTGGGTATTCCGTTATTGAAAGAAGCTGCTGAAGCATGCAACGGTTTCCTGAAAATCACCTCTCAGGTAGACATAGGCACAAAACTCTTTGTGCAATTCCAACGCAGCCACATCGACCGCATGCCCCTGGGAAACCTAGCGGATACATTTCTGCAACTTCTCATTGCCAACCCGGCCATTCATTGGTTGTTTTATTATCAGGTGGATGACAAAATCTTTGATTTTGATGATGCCCCGATAAAGACTGAGTTGGCCGGCATTTCATTGACAGAACCATCCATTCTTAATTATCTACGCCAAACGATCGAAACCGGTATCCAGGCAATTACTGCCGTGGATATTGGATAAAGTATAAATTCAATCAAGTCTGCAGGAGAGAAAAATGACCACAATTAAGAGCCTTGAAGACTTAAAAAAAGCCCGCGAAGAAGCACTCCGTAAACGAGATGCTAAAGTTGCCTCCGGCACAGCTCAGGTCATCGTTGGCATGGGAACATGCGGAATTGCAGCAGGCGCTCGTGACACCATGAAAGCCATTCTGGATACGATCGAAAAAGATGGTCTTAACGGTATCCTCGTCACCCAAACCGGTTGCATCGGCCTTTGCGAAAAAGAACCAATTGTTCAAGTGATCATTGGTGATCAACCAAAAGTTACCTATGGCAAAGTGGACTCAGAAGTTGCTAAGAAAATATTGAAGGACCATGTAATTAACGGCAAGCCCGTTGCAGATCACGTCATTCAAATGTAACTCACGTTCGTTGATTACATAACATCTCTATTACAACTGAGAAGGTATTTCAAATGAAGTATTATCGTTCCCATGTCTTGGTCTGTGTCGATCCAGAATGCCTGAAAAAAGGTGCCCATGAAGTCATGGATGCCTTGCAAGATGAACTCGTCGCCCAGGGTTTGATTGACGAAGTACAGGTCCTTGAGACCTCACGTATCGGAGATTGCGCTCACGGACCAGAGTTGATGGTATATCCTGAAGGAATTCATTATGCAAATTTAACCCCGAATGATATTCCATATCTTGTAGAAGAACACTTCTTAAAAGGGCGTATCGCTACAAAATTCATTGATGAGCAAAAAAAATCCACCGATGAAGAACTGAGTGCACCAACTGCCAAAGAAGTACGGGTAGTTCTGCGTAACTGCGGTGTTATTGATCCCGATAATATCGAGGACTATATTGCCGAAGATGGTTATCAGGCTCTCGGAAAAGTATTGACCGAAGATACGCCGGAACAAGTGATTGATATTGTCTTGCGTTCCGGTTTACGCGGCCGCGGTGGCGCCGGTTTCCCGACCGGGAAAAAATGGCAGTTCTGCCGTGCTTCTGCTGAAACCCCAAAGTACATCATCTGCAACGCGGATGAAGGCGATCCTGGTGCGTTCATGAACCGCCGTGTTCTAGAAGGTGATCCGC
The DNA here is from genome assembly GCA_003158355.1 of Anaerolineaceae bacterium. Lineage (GTDB taxonomy): Bacteria > Chloroflexota > Anaerolineae > Anaerolineales > Anaerolineaceae > UBA6107. The sequence continues at coordinate 4,625 of PMIV01000121.1, read as the reverse complement.
ACTCCGTATTGGAAGGTATGATCATCGGTGCTTATGCCATTGGCTGTAATCAGGGTTACATTTATTGCCGTGCTGAATATCCTATTGCGGTGCGTACCCTGAATATTGCCATCAAACAGGCCCGTGCCATGGGGCTGTTGGGTAAGAACATCCTTGGTTCTGGTTTTGATTTTGATATCGAAGTCCGCATGGGTGCAGGCGCTTTTGTATGCGGTGAAGAAACAGCGTTAATGTCCTCCATTGAAGGACGTCGTGGTGAACCTCGTCCGCGTCCTCCATTCCCGGCAGTCAAAGGTCTGTTCATGAAGCCTTCCAACATCAACAATGTTGAGACCTTCTCTAATATTCCACAGATCATCCTGCGCGGACCAGAATGGTACGCCAGCATGGGTACCGAAAAATCAAAGGGGACTAAAACCTTTGCCCTGGCCGGCGATGTAAAACACACTGGGTTAATCGAAGTCCCCTTCGGTTTAACTTTGCGTGAGATTGTTTATGATGTCGGCGGGGGTATCAAGGACGATAAAGATTTTAAGGCCATTCAAACCGGCGGCCCAATGGGCGGCTGTTTACCTAAAGAGTACCTGGATCTATCCATGGATTATGAAGAACTTGCTAAGGCTGGCTCAATTATGGGCTCTGGCGGTTTGGTTGTCATGGATGAAGGCACCTGTATGGTGGATATCGCGCGCTTTTTCATGGAATTCATTCAAGATGAAAGCTGTGGAAAATGCACTCCTTGCCGGGTAGGCACCAAGCGTATGCTTGAAATTTTGGAGCGGATCTGCGATGGAAAAGGCCAACCAGACGATATTGATACCCTCGAGATGCTTTGTGATCAGATCCGCCAGGATTCGCTCTGCGGTCTGGGTCAAGGCGCTCCGAACCCGGTTGTCAGCACCCTTAAACACTTCAGAGATGAATATGAAGCACACATCGTTGAAAAACGATGCCCTGCTAAAGTTTGTAAGGCATTGATCCGCTACGAGATCATTGATGGAACATGCACAGGTTGTACCGTCTGCGCCCGTAACTGCCCTGTTTCAGCAATTAGCGGCGAACGGCGTCAGACCCACGTCATCGACCCGGATGTTTGTATCCGCTGCGGTATTTGTATGCAGGTTTGTAACTTTAACGCTATTGTCATCCAGTAATCAGGGTGAAATAAGTCACCCTTGTAATCCGAAGCACGTCCGACCAACGCAGCGAGGAGGATAAGCATGACAATTGAAATAAAAGAGAACACTGCAATCCAGCAAGCCGTAGATGAAGCTATTAAACGTTACGGTATTAAGCAGGATGAGTTAATTCCGATTTTGAACGATGTCAACCGGGCAATTGGCTTCTTACCCGGTGAAGCATTGGACGAGATCAGCAAGCAACTCAAATTGCCAAAAAGCCAGCTTTTTTCAGTGGCCAGTTTCTATCGTATGCTCTCGACAAAACCACGCGGGCGCCATGTCATCCAGTTTTGCGAGAACGCTCCTTGCCATGTAGCTGGCGGTCGCCAGGTGTGGCAGGCTCTGGTGGATGAAATTCACTTGAACGCTGAAGAAACCAGTGCCGACGGGAAGTGGTCTTTAGTGACCACAAGTTGTCTGGGAATTTGCGGGGTAGGCCCTGTCATGATCATCGATGATGATATTTTTGGCAATGTCGACCCAAAAACGATACCCGATATCCTTTCTCGTTATCACTAAAGGAGCCTGACATGAAAGCAATTCGCTCAATGGTTTTGGTTTCCAGTGACCCGGTCAGTATAGAACGCGGTGCGAAAGAAGTTTATCAAGCACTGCAGCGAGAGATAAAAGAATTTGATTTGGAAAACGAGATTTCTTTAACAATGGTTGGTGATGTTGGCCGTCACGAAGCCTCCCCTCTGGTAATTATTTACCCGGAAGCCGTCATCTATGGACCCGTTAAAGAAGGCGATGTACATTTTTTGGTCGAAGAACATCTTTATAAAGGCCGCATCGCAGCCGGCCTGCAGGCTCCGGTTCGCGAACTAAGCGGCAAAATCGCCTGGCTCTCAGCCCGGAAAGGTACTTTACCAGCAGAACAACGAATTGTGCTCGAACGAGCAGGCATCATCGACCCTGATTCCATCGACGACTATATTATCCATGATGGATATCAGGCATTGGCCAAAGCGCTTACGCAAATGAATCCGGAGCAAATTTTCGATACCCTCGAAAAAGCTGGCCTGCGAGGTCGCGGCGGGGCTGGTTTCCCCACCGGGACCAAATGGCGTTTCGTCAAGAAAGCATCTGGAACGAAGAAATACGTCATCTGCAATGCGGATGAAAGCGAACCGGGAACTTTCAAAGATCGTTTGATCCTCGAAGGGGATCCGCACGCGATCATCGAAGCACTGGCAATTGCAGCTTACGCGGTAGGTGCTGATGAAGGCTATATCTACATTCGCGGTGAATATACACTGGCGCAGCAGCGGCTCCATCGCGCCATTGAACAGGCCCGCGAAATTGGATTTTTAGGTGAGAATATTTTCGGAACCGAATTTAAATTTGACCTTCACATTCACTCTGGTGCTGGTGCTTATATTTGCGGCGAAGAAACAGCTCTCATTGAATCCATTGAAGGTAAACGCGGTGAGCCTCGTGCCCGTCCCCCATACCCCACCACAAATGGCCTGTGGGACAAACCAACTCTGGTGAATAACGTAGAAACTCTGGCGAACGTGGGGCCAATTCTACGCAACGGAGCGCAGTGGTACCGCAGCTTCGGCACACCCTCCAGCCCGGGTACGAAAGTTTACACAATTTTGGGTAAAACCAACGTCACCGGCTTGATCGAAGTGCCGATGGGTATTACTTTGCGGGAAGTGATCGCCATTTATGGTAAAGGGATCAAAGACGAAAAGCCATTCAAACTGGCACAAACCGGTGGTTCATCAGGTTCAATCATCCCGGCGAGTCTGCAAGATACACCCATGGATTTCGACTCCTTTGCAAAAGCGGGAGTGGCATTGGGTTCAGGCGCCTTGCTCATTTGTGATGAAGATACCTGTGTAGTAGATTTGGCTAAAGTTTTATTAAACTTCTTCCGCAAAGAAAGCTGCGGGAAGTGTACACCTTGCCGAATTGGCAACCAGCGTGCATATGAAATTTTGACCAATATTTCAGAGGGAACAGGAGCACTTTCAGATTTAACAGATTTAGCCCTGCTAAGCGATAACTTATATCAACTTTCCAATTGTGGATTAGGTCAAACTGCTGGAGCGCCCATCCGTGATATTCTCAATTATTTCCGCGCGGAAGTGGAAGCACATATTCGTCTAAAAGTCTGCCCAACGGGTGTTTGCCCGATGAGCGGAAAAAGAATCTAGGATTTATCCAATGAATTTTTTGATAGGAGAGATTCGATAATGGTCACCGTTACGATCGATGGCAAACAAATAGAAATTCCCGAAGGAACCACAGTGCTGCGCGCAGCACAATCCGCTGGGATCGAAATTCCGACCCTTTGCGATCATCCTCACCTCACACCTTACGGCGGTTGCCGTCTGTGTCTGGTGGAAGTCGAAGGTGCTCGAACATTACAGCCTTCCTGTACGCTGCCGGTCAGCAATAACATGGTGGTGAAAACTACCACGCAAAAAGTTTTGGATGCGCGCAAATTTGTCTTAACCTTGATCTTCAGCGAGCGCAATCATTTTTGCCCTTACTGCCAGGTCAGCGGCGGCGATTGCGAGCTACAAAACTCAGCTTATCATGAAAACATGACACATTGGCCGTTGCAGCCAAACTGGCAGCCCTATCCCATGGATGCCTCTCACCCATACATTATCCTTGAGAACAACCGATGTATCCTTTGCCGCCGCTGTGTACGTGCCTGCGGGGAATTGGTTGGCAATTACACTCTCGGCTTTGAAGAACGCGGTGCCCGCAGCATTCTGGTCGCAGATACCGGAGTAGCCCTGGGAGAGAGTTCCTGCATCTCCTGCGGTACTTGTGTCCAGGTCTGCCCCACGGGCGCTCTCATCGACCGCTGGAGTGCTTACCGCGGCCATGACGAACAGGCTGTNNTTTACCCGCGATAATAACCTTCTGCGCATCGACGGCAATTGGGATGCCCCCGTCAATGAAGGTGTTATTTGCGATATCGGTCGTTTCAAACCGATGGATGAAAAATGTGACCGTATTGCCACCCCCATGATCCGCCAGAACGGCAGCCTTAAAGCTACCACCTGGGAAGAAGCCTTAAAAGCCGCTGGATCTGAATTGAAATCGCTCAAAGGCAAAGCCGCTGATGGCATTGCTGCCGTCATTTCTACCCGCCAATCCATCGAATCTATGGCTCATTTCAAAGCCTTATTTGCGGATGATCTGGGCAGCGATCTGGTGACAACTACCGAAGAAGGCGCTTATACCGAAGCTGCCGCTAAACTGGCTGATTCGCTGGGCAGTGCTTTTGAAGGCAAACTATCCGATCTGCTCACCGCTGATGGTTTTATGGTGCTTGGAACTGACCTGGTGAAAGATCATCAGGTTGCTGGTTTCTTCATCAAACGCGTGCTCGGAAATGGCCCCCGTCTGCTGGTTCTGGATTCTGAAGAAAATTCCCTGGAACTGCTTGCCAATAAGATCCTTCGCAGTAAAAAGAAC
>PMIV01000159.1 GCA_003158355.1 Anaerolineaceae bacterium | reverse complement strand
GCTGCCCGGCCCGGGGTTCGCCCCCGGCGGCTGCTCCGGCGGAGCCACGTCCGCTTGGACTGTGGTCGGCAATGCCAGCAGCACGAATAAAACCAGAACGATCGCTATATGTTTCATACGCTCCCCTTTCACTACTCAAGGCACGAACCTGTTTTTAATTATAGCGAGAAAGGGAAGGACAGATACAGGGAGAAAGGAAAAAATATTTTAATACAAATATCAACTTAAAATCAAAATTACCAACTAATAGGTGATTTTATTCGGAGCGGAAGGAGTTACTTGCCCCTGTGTAGGAACCTTCAGACTCTTGATCATGAAACAATGCCTTAATTTATAAATAAAATATATTATATAGGTTTACTGAAAAATTTTATAACATATTTAAGAAATCTTTGATACCTTGAAAAGATTGGTGGTTAAAATCCCAGTATCTGTCTTCTCTATCTGTTTTTTTAGCTGCTAATCCTAAACTAAGGGTCGGGCTATATCTTGAAGATAAAAATACATGCGCTCTGGGAACAACAACTGAAGGGGATTTTGGGGATACAGGATTTTGTAGATATTCACACTTTTCTAGACACTCAAAGTGCTCAATTTCTAGCCATTCTCGGGATGCCAAAAAAGCTCTAACACGAGCCTTTGGAATTACATATTCAGATAATTTTCTATTATGAGCTTCTAAACATTGAAAATATCTGTCTACACATTCCATAACAGGATCATCGCATACAGATTCTAAACAAACATTTTCAAGCATCCCTGTATTTTGTCCACACGGAATAATTAAAACAGTAATTTTGGGAATACCGGCATTCGGAACTAACGGTTGTGGTGGTGGAATAAATCCATGCAATTGAACTACACTACAAATATTTTGAAATGCCGCTGAAGCATCTAAATCTGCATCTCGAATAATGCCAATTGAGTTTACTCCGTGAAATCCTGGTAATAATTGGATAGCACCAAGCTTTTTCTCAAACTTACTTATACCACCTGCTTGAAAAATTTGAATATTCTTTTCTAATCCCAAATCAACTAGCATTTGGGAAAAAAGATTTTGCTCATCATCACCTTCAACAAGTAAAATCTTATCTTTTTCGATTGAAGTAGGTTTAGAATCCATCCGCCCTCTATAGTAATTACCTAATTTCCCATCCAGAATCTATCGTAGTTTGAAGAGTATCTTGAGTTAATGAAATGGCTACAATATTATCATCAAATTTTTCCAACCGATGATAACTAAAATCATAATAATTATCTGTAATAAAATTATTGTGCGCAGATTTAATACATTCCCAACTATGAGTAGTTGCTATTATTTGTACATCATATTTTTGCGATACTTGATCAAATATTTTCCAAACCTTATCAAGAATTGAATAATGAAAACCATTTTCTACTTCATCCATTAAGACAACTCCATGGGGAACGGTCGTAATAGCCAATAATTTGTCCATAAGATTCATCAAACCATCACCCATTTCAGCAAGAGGCAACATTCTACCAACCCCAATATCACCATAAATCATTGGGCCACTGGCTCCCATAATAGTCGATAATTTTTTTAATCGAGGCTCAATTATTGTAAGAGCAGAAACCAGATCAAATTCATTATTAGATAATTCTAATTGCCCATATCGACTTGCAATATCTGGCCAAATTAAACGGCGATTAGAAGGAACAAATATTCCTCTATATGGTGAACTTACCGATGGTGGAGGAATAGATATTCCTTTATTTTCAACCTTCATTTCAACAATATATTTTTTTCCATTCTCATCTTTGTACTTAAATTGCAAAGTTTGATCATTTATTTTGCCGGTACTAATTAGTCCGTTTTGTAAAATAGATCCGTTGATAGAGGTATATATTTGATCAATTTGTGCAGAAGAAATAACTAAGTTTATATACCTTCGGTTTTCTATTTCGCCAACAATCGAAATATTTCGATCTGAAGAGTAGGCATTAAATAAATGGTTCCAGAGCATTTCACGAATTATTTCTGGCTTACCTTCATATACTTCTATTCCTCGGAATGCGTTAATATTTAATAATAAGTTGATATTAGTTGCACCCATTAACAAGAAAAAAGCCTCTAAAAAAGAAGATTTTCCAACATTATTCTTTCCACCAATTAAATTAACTCTTTTGAAAGAATCAATAGAGAAGTTATTAAAACATTTATATTTATCAATTGATATTGATTCAAAATGATGACCGATTTTTTTTGTATCATTGAGGACTAGTTTTTCTATTGGCATATCGCTATTCCTAGGTACTTTTCTTTTATCCATTTTTATCCTCGTATTATATTCAAAAATCTAATTACTTTTGAAGTATAGATCATTTATTAACCAGGTTGTAGGGTGCAACCACAATACACCAATTCTCCAATTGTGATAACCCAAAAAACATTTCCACTTTCAGTATAGACTTGTTTTTCTATTTGTCCACAAAAAAGAACGGCGTTACGTCTCCTCTGGGTCATCTTCTACAATCTAGACTTGCCCTTCTTTTTCGAGAATGCTCCTTGAAGTCAGGTAAAAGTCGACAAAGGTGAGCAGGTTCAAAATGAATATCACCGCAGCGATCACGACAACAATGATTGCCAGGTGCCCAAAATATTGCTGAACCATTTCGGCCGATATTTGCGTCCCGGTTGTTTTTGGCATGAACAAAACGAGATATCCCATATATGCGACCCAACAACCGAAGGAGGCAAGGATGTTGATCAGAGAAAGGGTTGGATGTGCTTTACGCACCTCCGTGGGCAGAGCATTGGGGAAATGGCGCTCGATGTAGCAATTAAGATCATTGGAGAGTCCATACACAGCGCGGAAGATCCAGTAAAAATTAAAATAAGGGGCGAACAACAAGCCGATTGCCATGCCGGGAGTGGTGCTGGCAAAGCCATCTTGAACTACCCGCCAGAAGTTGTAAAGCAAAATGTAGAGGAGCACCCCAACGGCAGTAAACAACAATATAGCAATGAAAAAGGCGATAAAACCCGTCAGAAGAGCGGTCGCTGCTGCATCATTGTTCAGATCGGCCAGCGATTGCACGTTCAGGAGGATAACGACGGTTACCGCTAAAACGATCAAGGCACCGGCTCCCAACAAATACAGACACCAGGTAAAGAGAGAATTCAATGACTTCAGGTTCACACGAGGGTATGTGGAGTCGCCTGTGTGGCTGGGCAGAGGCGGCGGTACCAGAGCAGCGGGCATGGACAAATTATCGCGCAGCAGAACGGCCAGGTCCGTTTCGTCAAGCAATTTCCATTTCGCCATGCCTTCGCGCCAGACCGGCGTCAGTCCGTTGATGGTGCCGGCACGCAGCAGCACTTCGATAGCGTCGATATCCACTGGACCGACAGGTTGATTGTTAATCGAGTAATACCACATGATTTTCTCCCCTGAAATGAATTATGCTTAATGGGATTCTTCGCTTGTCAGGATGCTGCTGGCAGCCCGGTAAAGATCGACGATCAATATTATTTGAATTAAAACACTTACCAATGAGATTATCGCCATCGGTAAGGTCGTGCTCTTGATCGCATTGTTATACACAGTTGGGTTCCGCTGATTGACGAGTGCTAAAGAAAAAGCATGTATCATATAGTAAAAGAGATACCCGGTGAAAAGGTAAGAAGCGATGATTGAGAATAAGGCAAATAACGGGTGAGACTTATTCACCTGGGCGGTGGGTTTACCTTCAAGATGTTGTCGGGAATAGCGATTGAGTTCTTTGGAAAGGCCAAATATGGCGACAAAGTTCCAATACCAGGAAAAAACAGGAATAAATATGAAACCAATCGCTTTAGCCGGGGTAGTACGGGCAAATCCATCTTGAACCACCTGCCAGAACTTGAACAGCAAGATAAATTGCAATACTGCTCCAACCATGATCGGAACCTCGAATCCGCATGAAATCGCGGTCTTTATTGACCCGGTGGGAACAAAGTAGTTGATTACGAAATATATGAAAGCAATGCTTTCCAGAACCAGCCACCACACGAACAGATTTTTGAGCGCGCCTGATTTCAAAGTACGGTTGGGCTGAGCGTACGGAACAGGTATTTGCACGGCTGGCTGGAGTGTATTTTGGGAAATCGATTGCCAGATAACGGCCAGTCCGGTTTGCAGCAAAGGCAGCCAGTTCGGCATGCCCTCGCTCCAGACCAGGGTGGTGGCGTTGATGCTGCCGCTGCTGAGCAGTTGCCTGATCGTCTCAGTATCGACCGGCCCAGCCGGTTGGTTGGCTAATTCGTAATACCACATAATTTCCTCCCTGATTTTCTTTTATTTTATCTCATCCCCAATTTGATGGGCGTTTTAAAAAACGCACTAATTTCCCGAATTGATAACTAAAAATATTTCTACTCTCAGTATAAACATGTTTTTCAATTTGTCCACAAAAAAGAGCAGTGTTACGCTTCCTCCGGGTCGTCTTCAAGCAGGATCTTTAACATTTGCTCGCGCCGGTCGAAAAAATCCCGGCTGACCCGGTAATTATCCGTTTCCTCATAACTCACTTCACGAATCCCCGCTTCGGAGAGCAGCAAGATCTTTGCCTCCGGATAGGCCATGAGTATGGGAGAATGGGTGGCGATGATGAACTGCGAATTGGCTTTCACCAGGCAGTGGATCAACGACAAAACGGCCAGTTGGCGCGACGGCGAAAGCGCAGCTTCCGGTTCATCCAGTAAATACAGCCCATTGCCGTGAAACCTGAAATTCAGCAAAGATAAAAACGACTCGCCGTGCGATTGCTCGTGCAGCGATTTTCCCCCGTAAGCCTCCGCATAATCCACATCATCGATGTAGGAGGCAACGTTATAGAATGATTCCGCCCGCAAGAAAAAACCGTCTTTGGGAGCCTTAAAACTTTTACCCGATTTAAGATAATCCACCAGGTTCGAGTGCGTTTCGCGCGTGGCGAACAACGTGTTCTTGCTGCCGCCCTCGGGGTTGAACCCCGCCAACTGCGCAATGGCCTCAAGCAAAGTGGATTTCCCCATGCCGTTTTCGCCAATAAAAAAGGTGACATCCGGGTGAAACTTCAGCGTTTCCAGGCTGCGTAGCACCGGCAAAGAAAACGGATACGCCTCCCAGGAGGGTACTTTGTCGCGCAGCAGCGTAATATCGATCAGATAAGGTTTTGCAGAGAAATTAGTATTCACACCCAAATTTCATCTCCCGTCAGTGCCTCTATTATCCCCAAATAATTGGTGAGCTTTGTCGGGGTTGCAATGTGCTTTTCGAGAAAAATTGCTATTTTTACAGGTTTGCTCTTCTGGCAACTGCCGTGCGCCGGATTACCGCGATTTGATTTCCTTGACCTGATAATATTTTGCGGCACATTGATTCGTCCAAAAGGTAGGATCTGGATAAATTCGTTCATTGTCCATGATGTCATTGGGAACATTATCTGCCACAATATATTCTTGTCCGTTTTTAATATCATCTAATATTTGCGCATTTGCCCGGTCCCAATTTTGGGCATAATCTTTTTGGTCAGCGTTATATTCCAGATAAAAATGATGCGCGTAAGCCAAAGGGATCGATGCGGCGAAATAAAGGCAAAGGATCGCTAAAAACAAACTCGGAATGTTCGATTTGCCTTCATTGATATTCAACGATTGCCTTAGCGCAAAGCCAACCAGGAAAGCACAAGAGACCAAACCCACGCTCAATATTGTGGTGGTCATGATCAAGATCCGGTCTTCCGGCACCTTGTACCCCATCCATGTGGTTGGGATGTAAGAAGCATAAACCAAGATAAACAGACAAACCACATAAACAAGGGCCTGCTTTTTTTCGTTTTGATTATCAATATTCCAACGAACCGCTGATAGTGATGGAATAAAGACACCAGCTAAAGCGCTTAGAATGCCAACGGGCCAGATGATATCGGAGTAATTGAACAACCATTTTTTTGAGTATTTAATGCTTTCCAACAAAGAATTCTTGAAAAGTTCCACTATCCCGGGATGGATCGACCAGGATTTCATGGTGCTGATTCTCACGGCATTCCCGGGAGAAACTGCCATAAACACAAAACCAAGAGAAGCACCAAGGAACAATATTCCCAAATAAACCACTTGCGCATGTGACGTCTTCTTGATGATCTTGTTCACAATCCCCAGTAATAAAAGGAATCCAAAAATCGCGACGTGGAGAGCCGTGGACACTTCAGAAAAACCACTGCCGATGAAGGCAAGAAAGAAAAATGCGAGCGAAAAAAGCACTTTTTTAGATAGCGGCCGTTTTTCCATTTCGGGCAGGAAATTGATCACGAACCCCAGCAGGAAAAATTCAAAAATGGTGGAAAAAAGATACGTCGTTACTCCCGTCAACCAGTAAAAGTCATCCGCAACCTGCGGGACTGTGTAAATTGTGAGGAAGGCAAATAGCGACGTCACCAACATGACGAGCAAATTACCCGGCTTATCAAATATCCGTTTGGCGATCTGCTTGAAAAAATAAAATGCAGCAGCCAGCCAGGCCGTAATTGAGATTGTGGGCAGGATCGCCGCAAATTTGGGGCCTAATAATCCAAACAAATAAATAATAAAAGAAAAAGTATAGCGTCCATCCCACGTTGAGTAGCGGTTGAGAATCGCCTGGATGAACCCGTAGGTTTTTACGTCAGCAGCAGTGCAATAATCATCAGCAATGTACCTGGAAAAAGTACCCATGTATGCATGCAAATAGATTGCCACCAATAAGGCAATTATGGCGATTAATATGGATAAATTAATAATCTGTTTCTTCTTTAATTTAATAGAAGACACGGCGGTTTGCCTTTCTGTATCCATGCCAATGGGTTTTGTTGTTCTGCCTATTATAATGGATAGGATGCGTTCCCGACACAGCGCTTTTTAGAGAGAAACCAATGGACTCGTCTACAAGGCTTATCACCTTAACTGGTTGTCCATTTGATTGGGAGAATTTCAACCTTTGAACGTTAATAACAAAATTCCTCAGAAAACTGAGGAATTAGTCGGGGCGAAAGGATTTGAACCTTCGACCTCTCGGTCCCGAACCGAGTGCTCTAGCCGGGCTGAGCCACGCCCCGAATAATCACGATTATACCTTACGAATCGGCATAACGGCAAGGTAAAAAAGGCAGCCCTACTGTAAGAACACCTTCTCGGCAGCGCTGGCCTGGGCGGCGTTGAGCGGCAGCAAAAAACTGAAACGGCTGCCTTTGCCCTCCACACTTTCCACCCACAACTTGCCGCCGTGCTTCTCGATCATATCCCTGGCGATGGGCAGGCCCAACCCCAGCCCGCCGTGTTTGCGGGTGAGGTGCCTTTCCACCTGGTAAAAACGTTTGAAAATATTCTCCTGCTCGTTGGCCGGAATGCCGATGCCGTTATCCATTACTGCGATCTTAATGTAGCCGGGCAACTGCTCGGAGGAGATCTTCACCGCTCCGCCGGGGTTAGTAAAGACAATGGCGTTCTTCACAAGGTTGCGTAGCGCCATAGCAATCTTCTGGCCGTCGCCCACCAGGCTCAAGTTTGGTTGCTTCGCTTCGACACTCAGGTGGATCCGTTTGGCGCTG
>PMIV01000104.1 GCA_003158355.1 Anaerolineaceae bacterium | reverse complement strand
GTGGAAGTAGGTAAATTATCGGCTGTACTGGCTGCAGAACTGGGTGCAGATGTTGAAATTGCCCGCGCCGGTGGTTTGTTGCACGACCTGGGTAAGGCCATGGACCATAACACTGAGGGTACTCATGCTCAATTGGGAGCTGAGTTTGCCAAACGCTATGGCGTCAATGCCAAGGTCGTCAACGCGATGGCTTCTCACCACCATGAAGTCGATCAGGAATCCATTGAGGCAGTCATTGTTGAGGCAGCAGATGCCATCTCCGGTGCCCGCCCCGGTGCCAGACGTGAAGATCTGGAACAATATATCAAACGCTTACGCGCACTCGAAGAGATTGCCAATTCCTTCAAGGGTGTGGGGCAGAGTTATGCCATCCAGGCTGGTCGAGAAGTTCGCATCATCGTCAAGCCGGAAGAAATCGATGACCTGGCAGCTACCCGCCTGGCCAGGGATATTGCCAAGAAGGTGGAAGAGACCATGCAATATCCGGGTCAGATCAAGGTCACGGTCATTCGTGAAACCAGGGCTGTAGATTTCGCAAAATAAGTTCAACAAAATAAAAAGGCTGCCTCAGGCAGCCTTTTTATAATCCATTGGAACGGAATACTTGAATAACCTATGATAAACCTGCGATAATATGCGGTTGGTAAGTTTCTTCAAGGTGAGTAATTTCATCTTGAGTCAGTTTGAGCGAGACGGCAGCGACGGCATCTTCGAGATGATTCAATTTGGTGGCACCAATGATGGGTGAGGTGATAGCCGGTTTCGAGAGCATCCAGGCAAGGGCAATTTGCGCATTGGGCAGGTGATGGGTTTCGGCAATCTCGTTCACACGTTTAGCGATGGTCAAATCGTCTTCTCGAGTGTAAAGATTCTTTCCAAATGCATCAGTTTTAGAACGGTCAGTGACTTCACGGCCTTTCTCGGGGTTGCGGGCAAGCAGCCCTCTGGCCAGGGGTGACCAGGGAATTACGGCAATCTTTTGGTCGAGACAAAGCGGCAGCATCTCGCGCTCTTCTTCACGATAGAGCAAGTTATAGTGCGGCTGCATCGAGACGAAACGAGCCCAGCCATGCAGGTTTGAAGTATAGAGAGCCTTGGTAAACTGCCAAGCGAACATGGAAGAGGCACCGATATATCGAGCCTTGCCCATGCGAACCACGTCATTCAGGGCTTCCAGAGTCTCTTCAATGGGGGTCTGATAATCCCAACGGTGAATTTGATAGATGTCGATATAGTCGGTGCCCAGGCGCTTGAGGCTGGCGTCGATGGAGTGCAAAATGTGTTTGCGCGAAAGACCGCTTTCGTTGGGCCCACTTCCCATGACGCCGTGCACTTTTGTGGCGATGACTACCTGGTCGCGGACGGCAAAATCGTGCAAGGCCCTTCCCAATATCTCTTCACTAGACCCGGAGGAATAAATATCAGCCGTATCGAAAAAGTTGATACCTAATTCGAGGGCTTTTTGAATGAATGGGCGGCTGTGTTCTTCATCAAGTACCCAGGGCCAACGTTCTGTTACACGGCCATAGCTCATGCAGCCCAGACAAATTTGTGAAACCTTCATGCCAGTACCGCCAAAACGAACGTATTGCATAGCTTCTCCTTGTCAGGTTTTAGGAAACGAGAAAACCAATCAGATTGTTCGAGTCGAGTTTTCCTGAATAATATTTATCTTCATGAATTGTGCTCTTTATTGAAAAACGGATTATTGGCTTTTTCTTCGGATACAGTTGTAGAGGCTCCATGACCCGGGAAAAGAATTGTTTCTTCGGGCAGTGTGAACACCTGTGATTGAATGCTGTGGATCAGTTGGTTAAAGTCACCGCCGTCCAGATCCGTGCGGCCGATGCCGTGGAAGAAAATGACATCTCCCACAAAAGCGCATTTAAGTTCCGCTGAAGAGAAGATCACTGAGCCAGCGGTATGGCCGGGCGCATGGAAAACTGAAAACTCATGGTTATCCAATGTCACCGTTTTTGCGGTGTTCAAAAGCTGGTTGGGTTCGGGAACTGAGAGCATCTTTCCCGAAAAGTGCTTGCCGCTGCCACCGCTGCGCCAGAGATCGAGATCGTCCGGGTATAAATAGACCTCTTTTATGGATGGAAAAGTACTTTGCAGAAAAGGCAGACCGTAATAATGGTCAAAATGAGCGTGGGTGATCAGAACTTTTTCCACAAGGAGCGAATTCTTCTGGATAAATTGAGCCAGCGGCTCGGGTTCCATGGAGGGGTCGATCACCAGGGCAGAACGCGTTTGGTCATCGAAAACCAGATAGACATTATTTCCGATGGGTCCCAAAACAAATGTTTTTACTTGTAAAGTCATAATTTCTCCGGATGAACACGTGGAAAGAAAATTTTCATCATGATCAAGTTGGTAACCAGAACCACCAAAATGGCGATGAAAGCATAACGATAGATCAAATAGGGATCCTGGCTGTAAAGCAGCCCAGCAATGACTGGCGCCACGATCACGGCTGCAGAGCTGGCGGTCTCCAAAGCTCCAAAAAGTAATCCGGTTTCATCATGGCGCGCCATAGGACGGGCATAAGCCAACGTCATGGACCGGTATAACCGGTAGCCGCCAAAGAAGAAATAACCCATCCCGAACCATAGGGGTGAATTTCCCCAGAGAAAGAAAGCGGCAAAAAGGGCAACCCAAATCTGTCCGACCAATAATCCCCAGAACGGAGCAATATTCCCCAAAACCAGAGTTGCAAAAGCATTCCCAAAACTGCCTACAGCTCCTAACAAGCCTATAGTGGAATTAGAGAGGTGTTGTTGATTCTGCAAAAAATTTGATGTCAGCGGCTGCGGTAAATAAAGTACGAGTAAGGTAATGAAAGTCATCCCCAGAAAAAGGAGAAAGCGTGGATTTCGCAAGATTCCAGAAGAATTTTGGGGTTTGTGCGATAGATCTTCCGGGTGAATTTCATGGATGGATTGGATAAACATCAGGATTGCTGTGGAGACCACAAAAATGCAAGCGGCGATGATATAAACGGTGTGGAATCCCCACCGGTCTGCGATTCTGCCGCCCAGTATGGGGCCAATCACTGCCCCCAGATTGTACATGCCTGAAATAAAGGTCAGCGCACGGCCTACACTTAATTTCCCGCGGGCTTTGATGATGTAGGTGTTCATGGGGATAACCCCAAAACCAGTCAGACCGTAAACCAGATAACCTGCCACAAAGAGGGATAAGGTTGGAGCAAACACCATCCACCAGGCTGCGATGGCGCCAAGAATCCAAGATGCCCACATCAGTTTTTTGGGACCAAAGCGGTCGGTGAGCAGCCCGGTTGGAATTTGGGAAAGCGTTAAAACGATACCCAGGGCTCCCAAAATGCCGCCAATTTCGATTGATGTCGCCCCCCATTGTTGAAGATAAAGCGGCTGAAAATAGATAAAGAAACCTTCTCCTAGTCCCCAGGTAAATAAAGAGAGGGCGACAAGAACTAGATTACGGTTCATTAAAGCCCCAACACCCTGTTGATAAATTGTTTTGTAGTTGCAAATACTTTCTCACGTTCAGGTTCGCGGACAATAACATGACCGCTTGTTTCAAGCCAGAGGCGTGATTTCTGGGTGGAAGAGATGTGATCGTATAGATAATCCATACTATTTGCTGAAATAGTGTGGTCGCCATGCGACTGGGCCAGGAGTACAGGTACCTTGACGGCTGGAAGTTCACTGCGCATAGCTGTGATAAGGTTCATAAGTTCCAAAACAGACCGGGTTGGAAAATAGGGGTAATCGATTCGGCCTTTTTGTGACTGCGAATCCAGGCCGGGCAGTACTTCTTTCTTTTGCACGGGCTGGAGCCAATATAACCATCGCAGGTATTTTATGCGCAGATCATCGGGCAACTGGCAGGGGGTCGAAAAAGAAATTGCTGCGTCAATAGGGTAGCGTGCTGCTGTCAACAAAGAGAGCACTCCCCCCATCGAAAGGCCCAGAACCACCTGATGCTCTGTCAGACTTTTGAGAAGCGATAAAGCATCTTCCACATCAGCCATCCAATCCCACCATCGCACGCGCTGCATATCTTCAGGGGCGGTACCATGCCCAGAAAAACGGGGCGCCAGGACGGTGAAACCTTCTTCGGCCAACGAAACTCCCAGCATGCGCATTTCAAACGGACTCCCGGTGAATCCATGCAGCAATAGACACCCTACCGGTCCACCTTTCATTAAGAAAGGTTCTGCATGGTTTTGGATTTCAGGTTTTTTATCCATCGGTTGACGCTCCGTTAAAAAATATGCAAAGTGAGTTATAAGGTTCTGAATTCGCGTGAGTAGAAGCTAAGAGTCTCACATCCAGTATCTGTCACAACGATATTGTCTTCGATGCGCACTCCCCCTTTTTCGGGGAGGTAAATACCCGGTTCGACGGTATAAACCATGCCGGGTTTGAGAATTTGTTTGTTCGCCCCGAACATGTAAGGCTCTTCATGCGCTTCCATTCCCAATCCGTGACCGGTGCGGTGAGTGAAATATCTACCATAACCGGCAGTCTCGATCACGTCTCTGGCGGCTTTGTCTACAACGCTGGCAGTCAGGTCAGGCGCACCAGCGGCTCTCCCGGCTGTATTGGCAGCTTTGACGGTTTCATAGATTTTTCGTAACTCTGGGTCGATGTTGCCAATAGCAAACGTTCTGGTCAGATCGGAACAATACCCTTCATAAGTAGCCCCCCAATCGATGACCAGTAGATCACCTGTGCTCAACGCACGATCGCTGGGACTGGCATGTGGATTGGCGCTGTTGGGTCCGCCGGCGATAATGGGACCAAAAGGCAGTTCAGATTCACTGCCCTGTCTGAGCAAATTGATCACCAACTCAGAGGCAATTTCTTTCTCGGTACAACCGACTTTAATGATCGGCAGTGTCGCGTCCAGGGCGTCTTGAGCAATACGAATTGCTTCCCTCATCAATTTGATCTCGACAGCATCCTTGCAAAGGCGTAGCTCGCTAAAAAGGGCTTCAGCAGAGACAAAATGGTCTTCAGGAGCAGCCGTTTGAAGATAATTTAATTCCATGAAGCGCAAATGAGTCGGCTCAACCCCTACTTTCGCATTTTTCAAACCTGCCTTTTCAACCGCTGAAATTATCGCTGCAGGCCATAGTGAGGGATCATCTGCAAAAGTAACCGGCTGCAAGGGAATTCGAGATTGATTGATCTTTCCGATTTCTAGCTCAGGTAAGATCATTACAGGGGAGCTGCTTTCACTGATCAGTAAGAGGGTGGGGCGTTCCATTAAGTGAAAATGGAGACCGGTAAGATAGGTTAAAGCCGGGCCAGGGTTGATGGCAACGGCATCCAATTGGTACTTTTTCATTAAATCCAAAATTAGTTGAAGACGTTTATCTGTCATTAGGATATCTCCTCAAGAGATTATAGTCCGAGTTTTTTCGGGAGGGTAGCTGTCTGGAAATGTTTTAAGGCAAAATTAGGCAATCAGAAAATTTGAAAGGGAAATATTATTAAAAAAAGACCCGGTCTGATTAAAGAACCGGGTCCGATTTTGAGGATTAGGTATTTGGGTTGAGTAATTCGACTTGTAAAACAAAACCTGGTTAATGTAGAATCTTGCTTAAAAATTCTTTGGTTCGAGCTTCGCGCGGATGGGTATACAGTTCTTCCGGGGTCGAATATTCGATGATGCGGCCTTCGTCGACGAAGATCATACGATCGGCAACTGCCCGGGCGAAACCCATCTCATGTGAGACCACGATCATGGTCATTTCATGAGCGAGCTCTTTCATTACGTCCAAAACTTCGCCGATCATCTCGGGGTCGAGAGCGGAGGTAGGTTCATCAAATAACATTAAACCAGGCTTCATGGCCAGAGCTCGAGCGATGGCGATGCGCTGCTGCTGCCCGCCGGAAAGTTGATTGGGGTAACTATCCCTTTTCTCGCTCAAACCTACTCGTTGTAATAGACGTTCAGCTTCCGCGGTGGCATTCTCACGGGAGAGTTTTAGCACATTTAACGGCGCTTCCATGATGTTTTCAATCGCGGTGAGGTGTGGAAATAAATTGAAACGTTGAAAAACCATGCCAATACTGGCACGCTGAACGGCAATATTCTTTTCATTATCTTCGTATAAACGGCCGTTTTTTTCATAATAACCGATCATACGTCCATTTACATAAATATGCCCTGAGTTGATTTTCTCGAGGTGATTGATGGATCTGAGTAAAGTACTCTTGCCAGATCCGGAAGGTCCGATGATAACCAAAGCCTCATTTTTTTTCACTTCAAGACAAATATCATTGAGAACATGCATGGAACCGTAAAACTTGTTGACATGGTCAAATTTGACAATAACATCGTCGTCAATTACGGTAGTGGGAGGGGCAATTAAAGATACGGTCATCAATGCACCCCTTTGAAGGTAAATACCCGCTGTAAGAAGCCGGGAGTGTGTACAACGCTTTTACGTTCACCCAGGCTGGATTCGATCCAACTCTGAACAAAGGACCAGATCGTTGTCAGCGCCAGATAATAGAATGATGCAGCGATGAACAATTCAAAAGGTTGGAACAAACGGGCGTTGACCTGAGTGAAAGCGAAGAACAATTCGGCTGCGGAGATTACAGTCATGATTGAAGTTGTTTTCATCATATTGTTGAATTCATTGCCAAGGGGAGGAATGATCACTTTGGCAGCCTGGGGCAAAATAATACGGCGCATGGATAAGCTATAAGGCATTCCCAATGATTTGGCAGCTTCCAATTGACCGGGATCAATAGCCTCGATTCCCGCTCTGACGATCTCTGCCATGTATGCGCCTTCATTGATAGCCAGGGCCAGCGTACCGGCTTGAATGGCTCCAGAAATCATTATTGCTCCCAAATGAATATCTGGGAAATTATAGATGTGAGTCACGCCAAGACCAAAGAAAAGCAACATCATTTGCACAAGCAGCGGTGTGCCTCGGAAATACCAAATATAGGCTTCTGCAAGGACCTTCAGTGGCCCAATTTTTGACATTTTTCCTAAAGCGGCAAACAGCCCCAAAATCACACCCAGTAATTGGGCGATGATACTCACGGCAACCGTGACGATCAATCCCGAACGAATGAGAGGATCTTGAAGTGCAGTGACCGGCCAGAGATATTTCCAAAAAACAGCCCAATCAAAACTATACATGAAATAATTTCCTAATCTCAATTAAAATTTTGCTGATTCACTTTTCGAGATGAGTTGGTTCTTTGCATTCAAGGGATCAGCCGAACGATTGTCGGCTGACCCCTGAAAAACGATTTCAAACACTAAAAAATTACTTGGAGATAGCTCCGGTGGACAGATTCCATTTAGCGAGAATTTTCGCATAGGTCCCATCAGCTACCATGCTGTCGAAGGCGGTCTTGATTGCCTGGCCGACAGTGGATAATGGAGCATTTGTGCAAGTTGTGGCGCCACAAGGAACAGCAATGCCTTCGGAGATTGGTTCAACGACCTGACCGGCAACCTCGAACTGATCGGGGTGCTGGACGACATAATAACCGGCGACTGGCGAATCGGTGGAGTAAGCGGCTACTTTATCGGACTGTAATTGCTGTAAGGCGTCAGTGTCTTTCTGGGTAATCACCACGTTGGGGGCTTTTTTGCCAGCGCTAGTGCATTCCTGAGCTAATCCTTTGCCTTTGTAATCATCGGTGCCATTCAGGTAAGAAACTTCAGTGGTTCCGCTTTCGGCAGCAACAGAAAGACCGCAGAGATCAGTTGGGACAGCGATTTTTTTAGGATTGCCTTTGACAACAACGAAGGATTGGCCAGCTTCGAAGTAAGGGATCATACTGACCTGGGCCTGGCGCTCAGTGGTGACGTTCATAGCCGAAATGATGAAATCACATTTTCCGCTGGTGACGGCAGCGATGATTGTATCAAAAACGCTGTTGACGACCTGCAATTTGAGCCCGAGGCGGTTGGCAATTTCCTGGCCAATTTCGATATCCACACCCTGGGGGTCACCGTTCTCATCAAAAAACTCTTGTGGAGGATAGGGAATATCCGAACACATGAGCAGGTGTTTAGCCTGGACCAGACTGCTGTCAGGAATTGTGGCAACTGGTGTGGCTGCTGCAGTGGGGGCGGTTGTGGCCACAGGGGCTGCAGTTGTTGCGGCTGCCTGGGTGGCTGCTTCAGTATTAGCCGGTGCAGCAGTGGGTGCGGCACCGCATGCGGATAAGACTAAAGCTCCGGCTAAAATAACAAAAACAACAATTGAATTCCATTTTTTCATTTCATTTCCTCTTTCTTCTTCTTATTGGGTATAAGATATGGTCCAAAATTTGTTGCAATTCCTTTAGAAATTTCTTGTCTTCCTCCAATTTTCGCAAATTCAAAACCAAGTAATAAAAAAGCCCTCCGTTTGAAGGGAGGGTTTGGTTTTTTTATGAATCTTTTTCACTAAAAATTTAGTGAATACCTAAACAGCACCGAATCTCCTTCAAAGGAATGGTGATCGTTGTGTTATGCTTAGGGCCAAATATCAATAACATGTAGCTGTTTATAGCACGCAAAAAAAACAAAGTCAATAGGTTTTCAAAAATCGCTAAAATTTTAAGGTTGTATATACCAGATCATCCAAATCAATTTAAAATTCAAATTAAATCGGGTATAGGAAATGAATGCGCAAATTATTTGAGGAATAATAAAAAATGCTTTTATATCATCTTGACATACACACGGCTGTCGGGTAGAATCTTGCTACCTTTATGCACGGGCCTGTAGCGCAGTTGGGAGNNAGATACTGAAAGAACGCAGTACGTTGTAATTACGCAGCACCTTGTAAATTGAAATTCGGCGAAGCTTGACCGCTATCGCCGAATTTCCATAGGAGGAGAATAAGGCAATTTTAAATGATGAGCATGAACGCCAGGTGACAAAATTGTGTACGGAATTTGTAGAAGGGACTTTGGCGCCATAACTTGTCCCTATGCTTGACATCCCCTTTTGCCTCAGGTAGAATACCTTGCACTTTGACAACGGGCCTGTAGCGCAGTTGGGAGCGCGCTTCAATCGCACTGAAGAGGCCGGGGGTTCGAATCCCCCCAGGTCCACTAGTAAGGCAGGCTCGAAAGAAAGAATAGATCACCTGGGCCCATAGCGCAGTTGGGAGCGCGTCTCAATGGCATTGAGAAGGTCGGGGGTTCGAATCCCCCTGGGTCCACTAAAGCAAATGCAGGAGTAATAGATCATCCAACAGTGAGCCGGGTGTGAAAAGTGAGAGCCCGCACAGCGGAATGGACCGTTTTAGATCGAACTCGCCTGCGTTCTTTAAAAAAGATAGCTCGTTTGGTGAACAGAGTAGCCAGATGCGGGTACGCCCGTTAGCGCGGCCAGAGCGGTCAGTTTGAACTTCCTGACAAGCAGGGTGGTACCACGGAGAACTCCTTCGTCCCTGAGTGGACGGAGGTTTTTTTATTAATATCCAAATTGGAGAAAAAATGGCAAACAAATCCATCCCTAACTACATTCCTGCGGAAATCGAAAGCAAGTGGCAAAAGAAATGGGAAGATGATGGTCTCTATCATTCAGATATTGACTTAAAAAAACCCAAACATTATGCCTTGACAATGCTTCCATATCCGTCTGGAGATTTGCACATCGGGCACTGGTATGCCATGGCTCCATCAGATGCGCGTGCACGCTATAAGCGTATGAATGGTTTCAATGTAATGTTCCCAATTGGTTTTGACGCGTTCGGCCTTCCGGCTGAAAATGCGGCCATTAAACATAACATCCATCCGCGCACCTGGACTTACTCCAACATTGATAAGATGCGCAAGCAATTTAAAACCATGGGCGCTATGTTTGATTGGCGTCGTGAAATGATCTCATCGGATGAGAAATATTACCGCTGGACGCAGTATTTCTTTGAACAACTTTTTAAACATGGATTGGCTTACCATAAAATGTCGCCCGTGGATTGGTGTCCGAATTGCAACACGACCCTGGCACGGGAGCAGGTTTGGGGTGATGACCGTCATTGTGAGCGCTGCGGAACGCCGGTGATCAAGAAGAATTTGGACCAGTGGTTTTTCCGCATCACAAATTATGCCGAAGAACTGTTGAATTACGACACCATCGATTGGCCATCCCGTGTGCGCGTGCTGCAGACTAACTGGATTGGCAAATCCGAAGGGGCGTTGGTTAAATTTCAAACTGAGCAAGGCGACGAACTCGAAGTTTTCACCACCCGTCCGGATACACTGTGGGGGGTAACCTTTATGGTACTGGCACCGGAGCATCCGTTGGTGAAGAAAATGACCACAGCAGCGCAAAAGAACGCAGTGGATGGTTATATTGCAGAAACGTTGCGGCAGTCGGATATTCAACGGGAAGCCTCTGATAAAGAAAAAACCGGTGTGTTTACCGGCGGATATGCGATTAATCCGGTCTCTGGTGAAAAGATCCCGGTATGGATCGCCGATTACGTCTTAATGACCTATGGAACGGGTGCGATCATGGCCGTGCCTGCCCATGATGAGCGCGATTTCGAATTCGCACGAAAATTTCTTCTGCCAATCAAGGTGGTTGTTCAACCCGACAATATGGATGATATCCAGGTCAACCTGATGGATGCTGCTGTACCCGCGATAGGTACGCTGGTCCATTCCGGTCCGCTGACGGGAACCCCCGGAGATCAATCGATCAAACGCGCCGTGGATTATGTCACCGAAAAAGGGGTTGGCAAAGGCTCGACAAATTACCGTTTGCGCGATTGGCTAATTTCTCGACAGCGTTACTGGGGCGCTCCCATTCCCATGATTCATTGCCCAAAATGCGGTGTGGTTCCTGTGCCTGAAGATCAATTACCGGTCGTGTTACCGGATGATGTGGAATGGAAGCCAACCGGGGAATCTCCGTTAAAACTGCACCCCACCTGGCGTTTTACCAAGTGCCCCATTTGCGGCGGCGATGCAGAACGGGATACTGATACCATGGATACCTTTATGTGTTCTTCCTGGTATCACCTGCGTTATTTAAGCCCGGATTATGCCGACGGTCCTTTTGACCCCAAGGAATATGCTTATTGGATGCCGGTGGATACTTACACGGGTGGAATTGAGCACGCTAACATGCATTTGATGTACACGCGCTTTTTCCACAAAGCACTGCGGGATATGGGTATTACCCAGGGACCAGAGCCTATGATGCAATTGCGTAATCAGGGTATGGTACTGGGTGAAGATTCTGAGAAAATGTCGAAAAGCCGCGGCAACGTCGTCTCTCCGGATGATCTGGTAAATGGTTATGGCGCTGATACGGTTCGTGCTTTTTTGATGTTCTTTGCCCGTTGGGATATGGGCGGCCCTTGGAGCAGCGGCGGCATTGACGGTGTGCAGCGTTGGCTGCGCCGAGTCTGGACAACCATTCTGGAACCGGGTGAGAATGGGATTGTGCGGGAAGAATCAGTAAAGATTCTGCGCCGCAAGGTACATCAAACCTTGAAAGCAGTAACGCGCGATTTTGAACAATTTGAGTTCAATACCATCGTCTCTGGTTTAATGGAACTGATGAATGAAATGGCACGCCTAAAACCGGAAGTGTACCAATCCCCGGCCTGGAATGAGGCTGTTGAAATTTATCTTAAAATGCTGGCGCCTGTTTCTCCGCACATAGCCGAAGAGTTATGGGGGTTGGTTGGTAAGCCTTATTCGATTCATTCCCAGAATTGGCCCAAAGTGGACCAGGCGGCTGCGCATGAAGACGAAATAACTCTGGTGATCCAGGTGAATGGCAAGGTTCGCGACCGAATTACAGTAGCTGTGGATATCAGTGATGATGAAGCAAAAAAGATCGCCCTGGCCAGCGAATCTGTGAAAAAGGCGCTGCAGGGTCAGGATCCACGCCAGGTCATTTACGTAAAAGGACGACTGGTGAATATTGTCATTTGATCATAATCTCCAGAACATTTTATGCTCTGGAGAATTGTTACGCTGACCGATGTGCCGGGAGAATGAGTATGCGACTTGGTGAATTAAATTGGATGCAAATTGAATCGTACTTACAAAAAGATAACCGGGTCATCCTTGTACTGGGCTCCACCGAACAGCATGGCTATTTGAGCATGCTGACTGATGTAAAAGTTCCCCTGGCTTTGGCTGATGCTGCATCGCAGCAAAGTAATGTGTTGGTCGCTCCACCGGTAAATTTTGGCAATTCCCCGTATTTTGCGGCATACCCAGGAACGATCAGTATTCGGGTAGAAACTCTACTCAATTTAGCCGAAGATATTGTCCGATCTTTGTATTCGCAAGGGTTCAAGCGGATTTTGATCCTGAACGGGCACGGGGGAAATGCCCCGGTGCAAAACCACCTACAAGAAATTGTCCGTGGGATGCCTGATCTCAGAATTGCCTGGTATTCATGGTGGACTTCTGAAGGTGTGACCGCGGTTGCCGAAGCACATGGCCTGCGTTCATATCACGCAAACTGGATTGAAGCTTTCCCATTTGTGAGAGTCACCGCAATTCCCCAGACCAATAAAGAACCCCTCGGTACCAACCGGATACTCAGCCCGGAACAGGCGAAAGAATTCTATGGAGACGGCGTCTTTGGAGGACCATATCAGGTGGATGATGCCATTATGAGTGAAGTTTTCTCAACCGCACTAAAAGAGATCGTCCGCATGCTCGAGGTTCTTTGACCTTAAGCTAAATAATTGCTCAAGATTAAAACAGAGCGGAGGGAAAACCCTGCCGCTTTGTTTATTTAATTGACGAATCGGACAAAATCAGGCAAAATTAGAAGCATGTTTAATAATCAACGTTTACTGCATATGCTGCGACAAACCGGTTTCCTTTTCCCGCTGGTGGTGCTTTTTGGGGTTATGAGCGGCGCTCTGGTCATTCTTCAGTCACTTGAATTAAGTAAAATAATTTCCTCCGTGTTTTTGGATGGACAAACACTCACAGAAGTAAGCGGGTTACTCCGATTATTTTTGCTTGTTATTATTTTGCGAGTCCTTTTCACGATCTTGAATGACACTTTTGCTGCTGCTATGGCAGTGAAAGTGAAGACAAATTTGCGTGATCTAATAATGCAAAAGATCGATCGCTTAGGACCAGCTTACACCCATACTCAGCAAAGCGGAGAATTGGTTACCACAGCCATGCAGGGGATCGAAGCTCTGGACGCTTATTTCAGTCAGTACATGCCCCAGGTGCTGCTGGCGGCGATCCTGCCATTGATCATTTTGATGGTGGTATTTCCACTCGATTGGGTAAGCGGGTTGGTTTTTCTGGTGACCACGCCTTTAATTCCATTTTTTATGGCCTTGATTGGAAAGGCATCGGAAGCCGAGACGAAAAAACAATGGAAAGCTCTTTCTCGTCTTGGTGCCGACTTTTTAGACACTTTGCAGGGTTTAACAACGCTGAAACTGCTGGGTAAAAGTAAGGCACAGATAAAACGGGTTGAAGAGGTCAGCGAACGTTACCGCGTGGCTACTTTGAATGTGCTGCGAATTACATTTCTCTCTGCTTTAGTGTTGGAACTGCTGGCAACCATTTCTACTGCGGTAGTGGCAGTAGAAGTTGGACTGCGCTTGCTTTACGGTCAATTGATCTTTCAGCAGGCCTTTTTTGTTCTGCTTCTGGCACCAGAGTTCTATCAGCCCATGCGAAATTTGGGCATGCGCTACCACGCGGGGATGACCGGGGTGACCGCGGCAGTACGTATTTTTCAATTACTCGATGAACCCGAACCGACCCAAGTGCAGAAGGTCGAATCTGACCTCCCGGTCCTAGATCTGCACAGTCCTTTTCGGCTTTCTTTTGAGCATATTTCTTTTGCATACCCGCAAAACTTGAATGATTCATTGAAAGCCATTCAATTGAATTTGGAGTCTGGTAAGACCTATTCTCTGGTCGGGCACAGCGGGGCCGGTAAAAGCACGCTGCTCAAGCTCTTGATGCGATTTATCGAACCAAGCGAAGGGTCAATACTGTTCAACGGAGTGGATTTGCGTTGTTATTCCGTCGTGGAGTGGCGCAAACAGATCAGTTGGGTCTCTCAAAAACCGATGTTATTTAATACTTCGATCCTGGAGAACATCCGGCTCGAAGATTCCTCCATCTCTGAGACTCAAGTCTGGCAAGCTTTGGAGCAGGCACAATTGGCGGATTTTGTGCTAAGGCTGCCCGAAAGACTGCAAACTCCCCTGGGGGAATGGGGAGCGCGTTTTAGCGGTGGTCAGGGTCAGCGAATCGCTCTGGCGCGAGCCTTCTTGAAAAATGCGCCGCTTATTTTAATGGATGAACCCACCGCGGCTCTTGATCCGGAATTGGAAGAGGCTTTGGTTAAAAGTATGCAAACTTTGGTGAAGCAGCACACCCTAATCACCATTGCCCATCGCATCAGTACCATCCAGCAGTCAGACGAGGTCATTGTAATGGAAGATGGACGAGTCGTTGAAGTGGACAGTCCCGCGGCGCTGCTTAAACGCAAAGGGACGTATGCCAGTTTCTATCAGATCGGGGAGGCAAACGCATGAAAGTACTACTTCGTTTACTCTCCTTCTTGAAACCATTTTTCAAAGAAGTATCGCTTTCGGTATTGATCGGCGTGGCGACTATTGGAGCCGGTATTGGCATGCTGGGAACCTCGGCTTTCCTCATTTCTACGGCAGCCCTGCATCCTTCGATCGCGGATATTCAGGTGGCGATTGTGGGAGTGCGTTTCTTTGG
>PMIV01000068.1:880-3185 GCA_003158355.1 Anaerolineaceae bacterium | reverse complement strand
TCTGCTGGTGATGTATCGTGATTTCGGCTATTTGCTTGGGTATATTGCTACATTTTGGCAGTATGTTTCGCCTGTTATTTATTCTTCCAGCCTAGTGCCACAAAAATGGCTGCTGCTATTTTCGCTCAACCCGATGACAGGTATCATTGAGGGGTTTCGCTGGGCGTTATTGGGCACCGCCAGAGTGGTCACACCGATAATGTTCGTTATTTCCGCTTCCATTTCGATCGTCCTGTTTATCACAGGGTTGTATTACTTCAGACGAATGGAACGTATTTTTGCCGATATGATCTGACCCTCCATAGAAAGTAATTATGAATAAAGATACTGTAGTCAGTGTAAATAATATTGGAAAACAATATAACATTTTCACAGAGGTCAATCGTTACATGACCCTGCGCGATAAGATCGTGGATACGATCAAAACCCCAATTAGAACCCTTATGCACCCCACTGGCAGCCAATCTTTTTGGGCGCTGCGCAACATCTCTTTTGATGTCGAAAGGGGCAACGTGCTGGGGATCATTGGCAAGAATGGGGCGGGGAAATCCACACTGCTTAAGATACTTTCGCGGGTGGTTGAACCTACCGAAGGGCGGGCTGAGATCCGCGGCCGGGTCGGTACCTTGCTTGAAGTAGGTACCGGATTCCATCCTGAACTCACCGGGCGTGAGAATATCTACTTGAACGGTGCTATTTTAGGGATGAAACGGGTAGATATTGAACGAAAGTTCGATGAGATCGTGGCTTTTTCAGAGATCGAACAGTTTCTGGATACTCCGGTCAAGCGTTATTCCAGTGGAATGTACATGCGTCTGGCTTTTTCAGTTTCGGCTCATCTTGAACCGGAAATCCTGATCGTGGATGAAGTACTGGCAGTGGGGGACGCTGAATTTCAACGGAAATGCCTGGGTAAGATGAGTGATGTGGCCGGCAGCGGACGCACGGTCTTATTTGTTTCGCACAACATGTCAGCAGTGTTGCGTTTGACACATGAATGTATCATCCTGGAACACGGTAAGATGGTCAAACGCGCGCCCAGCCAGGAAGCCGTGGATTATTACCTCTCCAAGGATTATGAGCAGGGGGGTGAACGCCGTTGGAAAGCGGAAGAGATTCCCGCCGGGGCCGGTCCGTTCAGGCCCATTGCGGTACGGCTGCGCAACGCACAAAATGTCGTCACAGATTCTCTGCGTTCGGTGGACCCAATCACCGTTGAATTCGAATATGAATTAGATTCAACTATCCCTGGTTTGCGTACCGGAATTTACCTGGCCACCACCCGCGGCGATTTTGTCTTCACATCGTTTGACACGGATGAACTTTCTCGTTTCGATAGTTATACCGAACGTAAGTCTGGCCATTACATTAGCCGTTGTACTATCCCTGGGAATATGTTGAATGATGGACGCTATGTTTTAGGCGTCAATGCCAGCGTCTTCAAAATGAAGAGCTATTTCACCGATCAGAATGCGGTAATCATGGACGTGAATATCAGTGGGGCCCCGGGAATGCAATGGGGAGAGTCACGACAGGGTGTAGTTCGTCCGGCTTTGGAATGGGAAATTATTAGAAAATAGTTCTTTAGAAAGTTTCATTCCGACCTTCATTGCCACCTTAATACCCTGCCTGAAGGCAGGTGTATCGTTAGTTCTGTTTTCTGTGCTTGACCGAATCCCCCTCCGGCTTTATAATTCAACGATTGAATTATCGGAATCGCTAAGACAAAAAAGATTACCTCAGAATAAGAAAGTAATTCATGGTACAGTCACGGAAAGAAAGTTTAAAAATATTCCTGGGTAAAATCCCATTAACTGCAGAATTATATTGGTTGGTTCGACAGAAGGGGAAACCGATCTCTACCCGTTTCTCATTGCAAAAGTTACACCAAACTTTGCCGGAAATGGTTGACCAACTAAAATCAGTAAAAATCAACCCTGAAAATTCGAAAAAAGTATTCATTTTTGCTTCGCTGCATTACTGGATCGAGCAGGCCACGATCACGGCTTTGGGCCTGGCCGGTTATGGTAATAAGGTCACGTTGGGGTACTATCCCTACGCGGACTGGTTCACAGACCAGACGGCTTTTGATCTGCGCAGACAAAATCTTTATGCGCAAAAAGTGCTTGAGCTGGCTGAACCTTTCATCAAACCGATTTCTTTTCTAACCTACCGCGCCCCATACATTCCCTTGCCTGATGCTTTGCAAAAGGCGGTCGAAGAGGTGACGGTGTTTGATACCCAGTACACATTGCAAATTGAAGATATCGATCGTACCTGGCCGACTTACAAATTCCGTTATCGG
>PMIV01000068.1:0-831 GCA_003158355.1 Anaerolineaceae bacterium | reverse complement strand
GACCAACGTGATTTCTGCTGGTTGGGTCTGAATCAAGAGATTATGCGGCAGGACACTACGGAAATGTGGGAAACCGAGCAAGAAACTCCCTTCACGAACGAACAACGTAAGCGCGTTCAGGCGTTATTTGAATCACGCAAAACCGCAAAGGTTAACGAGAACTTTACCCGTTTATGGCAAAATACGCCGGCGCAGGGAGCGCAAAACGTCAAGGATGAATTAAAACTGGATGACCGTCCGGTTGTTTTAATGGCAACCAATGTTTTGGGCGACAGCCTCACTCTGGGCAGGCAGGTATTTTCTAAGACAATGGCAGATTGGGTGAGCCGGACCATTCTCTATTTTATCGGCCGGCCAGATATCCAACTGGTGATCCGGATCCATCCCGGAGAAATTTTGACGCGAGAATATTCCATGGTGGATGTGGTGCGGCAGACGTTACCTGAACTGCCGGAATACATCCATGTGATCCATCCTGAAGAAAAGATCAATACCTATGATCTGATCGATATCAGCGACCTTGGGTTGGTTTACACCACGACCGTTGGTATGGAAATGTCCTTAAAGGGAATCCCGGTCATCGTATCCGGGAATACCCATTACCGCGGACGAGGTTTCACTTATGATCCCGATTCTTGGGTTGAGTACTTCAAAATCCTCAGCAGCGTTTTAGTGGAACCAAAAAAACACCACCTTGCCAAAGACAAAATTGAATTAGCCTGGAAATATGCTTACCACTTCTTCTTTACCTTCCCGCGGCCGTTCCCCTGGCATGTCAAGGTCTGGCAGGATTATGACAGCCATAATATCAAAGATGTTTTCAGCGCTGAA
>PMIV01000270.1:1977-5110 GCA_003158355.1 Anaerolineaceae bacterium | reverse complement strand
CAACGATTATCCGCGCCTGATCGCCCTGAGCCACCCAACGCTGCGCCCCTCCAACGACGCCAATTCCGTCCGACGCTATTCGCAGCAATTTATCGACTTGATCGATCTGGAAGATAATTCTTTCAAAACCCTGCCGGTTCATGACGTACTCGAAGCCAACTATCCTCCGCTGCGTTACCTGGCCCAGGAAGAGGAAGACGGCGATTTCCTTTCCATCCGCAGCACAGTGATCAAAGATACGAAAAAATTGGTGCTTACCTTTGATGAACTGCTGCGGCGCACTCCGTTTGCCGAACGCATGCGCAAAATGCTGCACTCTTTGGAAATGGCCTACCACTCCCCGGTGGATGTGGAGTTCACCCTGCACGTGGAGACGGATAGCTCCGGCAAACCCAATCTCTCCATCACCCTGCTGCAGTGTCGCCCGCAAAGCCACCTCAGCGAGACAAATATCGAGGTGATCCCAGCAGAGCTAAAAGAAAAAGACATCGTCTTTTCCACCGACTTCATGGTGCCGCAGGGAAATATTCGCAGGGTCGATTATGTGATTTACGTGGAGCCAAAGGAATATTTCAAGCTGGCCACGGAACCGGAACGCGTCGAGCTGGCACGCGAAATCGGCCGTTTGAATAATGCCCTGGCCAAGGAACATTTCATCTGCGTTGGTCCGGGCCGTTGGGGCAGCTCCAATTCCGACCTGGGTGTGCCCATCGCTTACGGCGACATTTACAAATCGCTGGCGTTGGTCGAACTGGCCGGAGAAGGCTGCGGCCTGCCTCCCGAACCTTCGCTGGGAACCCATTTTTTTCAGGACCTACTGGAGGCGCAAATTTATCCGTTGGCGCTGCACATGGACGATCCGCGTACCATTTTTAATGCCACTTTCTTCGATGATAGCCCCAACCATTCCAGCGAGTGGATCCAGGCCAACCCGGCCTTCCTCAGCTGCCTGCGTCTGATCCGGGTTGACGATTTCGCACCGGGACAAAGTATCAAGATCGTGATGCGCAGCGATCTCAGCCGCGCGGTAGCCTTTTTGATGGCGAACAGCAAATAAAAAAGACTGGAACAATCCAGTCTTTTTTCATTAATTTTCAGGTCAGATCAATTTGCGTCAGAATCGGCGATGGTTGGAGTTTCTTTTTCTTCTTCATCGGATTCATCGTCTTCTTCATCTCCGTCGTCAGAATCCTCGTCTTCGCCTTCTTCATCTTCATCATCTTCATCGTCTTCGTCGTCTTCATTCTCCAGGCCACCCTCGTCATTCCAGAAGAAGTACATCAGCAGAATATTGAGGAGTAAGAAGAGAGCTAAAACGCCTTCGATCTCCCACAATCCCCATTTCATTCCAGAAAGGAAAGTGGTAATGCCTTCGATAACCGTTTGGTAGAGCACTGCCCAGAGCAGCCACAGAGCGCGCCCCCGAGCAACTGATTTCCAGACCATAATGGATATTACCAATTGCGCGGTAAAGGTCACCAAATGCTCGAACAAACTCAATAAACTGTAATACCAGGGGGAAGCCCAATAACTTGCGATCTGGGTTAAATATGACTGAACGGTAGACGCTGAAACGCCTTTGGCGATTTGCGCGCCGGGGTTGTAAAAAAGGACTGTTCCCAGGTTGACGGCGAGTAAAACACCCACCAAAGCAAGCTCTACCCCACCCAGGCCAACTCCGAGGGCAATGGCCGAGCGGAAGGGTTTGGAGCGTTTCCCATTCACTTTAAAGCCGATCCAGCGTAAACTGTTCTCAAGAATGCCCGCCAGGGCGCCAACGATCACGCCGTTCAAAAGAGGGATCCATTTAGTACCTGGAAGCGGCAGTGATCCATTGTTGAAAAGGGTTTGCAGCCCACTGATCGCCGGAATATGAATGAGCTCTGCCACAGCATAGGCAAGCATACCCGTGATGAGCAAAACCCAAATGGATTTGTATTTTCGTAATAACCAAACACCCAGGGCAATTGGCAGACCTATTTCTACAATAATCGTTAAAAGGTAACAAACAAGTAATACCCAATTAATTTGCATATAAACCTCATCAATTAGTTTTCTCAGGATCCCCGCAAGCCAGGGTCAAACTGAAGTATATTCTCATTTAGAAAAACTAGCTAGTTCTGAATAATATCTCTACAACTTCTCGATATACAAAAAACAGGCAGTGAATTGACTCCACTACCTGTTTTGCGCAAAAACAACTCGTGTTTATTCTGGTGCTGAATCGGATTACGATTTCTCTAATTCGCTTGCAGGTTCGGCCTCTACCAGATGCGCCTGACTAGAAGCTTTTTCGTTGACCCAAAAGCGCCAGATCAACAGGAGGCTTATCACCGCGAAAATTGCGATACACCCCTCCAACTGCCAGACCGAGAGCCCCAGACCAGACAGCCATACAGAAGCACCGTCCAAGACCGTGTGAAACAGAACTGCCAGGGGATATCCCCAGGCTTTGCCGCGAGCTACCGTCTGCCACACCAGAACCGTCATGAACAGATGAGCCGAGATCGCAGTGATGCGCTCCACGGCACCAGCTAAAGGTAAATGCCAGGCTGTCGACCAAAACGAAGAAATTTGAGCCAATGCAGCGTTGACCGTGTCCTGCGCGACACCGTGTGCCAGTTGAGTCTGCGGGTTATACAACAGCGCAGAAAGCAGGCTTGCCAGCACGATAAATCCAATGATCACACTTTCTACCCCGCCGTGACCAATCCCCAATGCCAGGCTGGAGTTGAAGTCTTTAGCTTTGTTCTTCAAGATCTTAAAACCGATCAAACGGGCAGTTTCTTCGCACAGACCGGCCAAAAGCCCCAGGTACAGCGCGTATGCCCAGATGGGCCACTGCTGCGGCAGCATCTTGATCACACCTGCCTTGTAAAGAAGCGCAGGGATCTGCAAGACAGGAATGTGAACGACCTGAGAACCAATAAAGGTCAGCACACCCGTCAGCACTACCACCCAGGCTACCTTGAACTTGCGGATCAAAAGAATTGCCAGCGTGACCGGCAGGCCGATTTCAATTAGTATTGCAACAATATACGTACAAGCCAGAAGCCAATTAATTTCCATACAAACGCGTCCTTTTCTAAAGTAAATTCTCGATCATTGAGAGACCTATTATTCCCTGTTTTAC
>PMIV01000270.1:0-1963 GCA_003158355.1 Anaerolineaceae bacterium | reverse complement strand
ACTTAACCATTTTACGATGTTTCACGTGAAACAATTTTTAACTTTTTTTCCATCCATTTTGTTTCACGTGAAACAATTAAAGTTCCTGATGCCGAAATATCAACCCTGCCCCAAGCAAAGACAGGATTAAGAGAGCAGCTCCTACCCACAAACACTGCCAATCAGCGGCCGTCTGCCCATTCATCAAAAGAACAGGGTTTTGAATCATGGCGGCCGGGAGGTATTTGGCCAGGCCCGGCAGCGAGCCGAGAATTTCGAGCACGATCAATACAGCAAATGCACCGCCTGCGGCAACGTATTGGGTACGGGTGATGGTGCTGAAGAAGAGCGTGATCGCCACGTAGATCAAGAGATAAAAGAGTATCAGTCCATTCAAGGTGAGCCACGGCAGCAGCGGAACCTCTCCAAAGAGCACAACCGAGTAGTAATAACCCGCCGCGGCTGCCAGTGCCAGGCCACAGGTAAATGTGAGTGCCAGGGCACAGAACTTCGCCAGCAGAAAGGTGAAACGCGGCATGGGTTTCGAAAGCACCAGGGCCAGCGTACCTTTTTCTTTTTCGGCAGCCACAGCACCCATGCTGAACAGCAGCGCCAGCAGGATGCCAAACTGAGAAATGTTCTTGATGTATTGCGCCACACCGTCTTGCAGCGTTGGCGTGGGGATGAGCGCGGTGAGAGCCGCTCCGCCCGGTACCAGGGCGATGATCTGCGGCATTATTTTTGCCAGCAGCGGAGAGGTCATGCCAAAGAGTGTGAGGACAATGACGCTGACCAACAATTTCTTGGTGCGGCGCTGCTCCAGCCACTCT
The DNA here is from genome assembly GCA_003158355.1 of Anaerolineaceae bacterium. GTDB lineage: Bacteria > Chloroflexota > Anaerolineae > Anaerolineales > Anaerolineaceae > UBA6107. The sequence goes on along the minus strand of PMIV01000270.1, from coordinate 1,154 downwards.
TTCTTTATCGCGGTAAATAAACTCATTGCGCCCTGCCTTCCTCGCCCACCAGCCTGACAAAGATCTCTTCAAGCGAGGGTTTAACTACGTCCAATCGTTCAAAACGCCAGCTTTGGGCCAGCATCGCTTTCATCACATCTGCCTGAGCCATTTTGATGTTCGTCACCGTCAGGCGCAGCACGCGGCCTTCCACTTTGACCGTGCTGACGCTGGCGATATGGCGGATGTGCTCGGCAACCTTTTCCAGGTTCTCCACTTGATCGTTGGCAAATTCCAGGTCTAACTGCGGAGTGGCATAATGCGCCATCAAGGTTTTGAGGTCAGACTGCAAGAGACGGCGGCCATGATCCAAAATCGCCAGGGTATCACAGACTCGTTCGGCATCCGCCAGAATGTGCGTGGACATGAGGATGGTGCACTCTTTGCTCAGAGATTCGATCAATTCCAGCACCTCTTTACGCCCCATTGGGTCCAACGCGCTCACCGGTTCATCCAGCAGCAAGATCAGCGGCCGGTTGATCAGTGCCTGGGCCAACCCCAGACGTTGACGCATGCCGCGCGAAAAACCGCCCACGCGTCGTTTGGCGGCGTCTTTTAATCCTACCTGCTCCAGCAGTGCTGAGGTGCGTGCCCGGCTGTCTTTGGCAGTTAATCCAAAGATACCGGCGTAATAATTCAGGGTTTCCTGCGGCGTCATCCAGGGATAAAAAGCTGGTTCTTCGGGCAGATAGCCGATCTCGTTGTTGGCCGAAAAGGCTTTAACGATTTTGCCATTGATCTCTACCGATCCGCTGTTGGCAGCAGCCAACCCGGCCAGAATACGCAGGGTAGTAGTTTTCCCGGCTCCATTGGGGCCGAGAAAACCAAAGACAGAACCTGCCGGGACCTCCAGGTCGAGGCCATCCAGCGCTTTCACCTGGCCGTATGTTTTTTGCAGGCCGGTGAGTTGGATCGCGTTCATTCATCTCTCCCAAAAATAAAGTAGATCACCGAGCCAAGGATTTCACCAAAGACGATCACAAGCACCCAGATCCATTTGGGACCTTTGGTCTTCTCGCGTCTGGCCACATCGACCAGGGCGAATATTTGTAACCCCAACTGCAAGAGGACGATCGGGATTATGAGCGGAAGCATTTTTGTAATACTGCTTAGAT
>PMIV01000169.1:2725-3372 GCA_003158355.1 Anaerolineaceae bacterium | reverse complement strand
CACGATCTGTTCCAACTCCTGAAAAGCCTTTTCATAGCTCAGACCGTTCAGATCATCATTTGTTTGATCTTTCATTGTTCTTCTCCTGGGCGGGTATCGGTAACGCGGACCTTGAACTTTCCGTCCGAAACTTGAATGGCTAAAACTGCCTGCTCTGAAACCTGTGCTCGGCTGTGGATCACCTGACCTTCAGAATTACTGACGATGGCATAACCTCGCTGCAACACTGCATACGGATTAAGTGCTGCCAGGCGTTGCTGCCAGCCTTTGTTCTCCACCCGCAGATACTGCAGGCGGTGCTGCCAGGCCACTGCCTGCCGCAGGCTCAACTCATCCAGACGCTGGCGTTGATTGTTGATGCTCCCCAGCGGCGAGACCCGTTCCAGACGGCTGCGCAGACGCTCACAATCTTCGGCGGCGCCATCCAGCCGTGAGCCAAGGCTGTCCGCCAACCGCTGGGTCAGCTCACTTAGCCGCTGCGCCATATCCAGGCGGTCCGGGGTGGCCAGTTCAGCCGCGGCCGTGGGCGTGGGAGCGCGCAGATCGGCGGCAAAATCGGTCAGGGTAAAATCCGTCTCGTGGCCGACCCCGCTGATGACCGGTGCGCGCGAGTTTGCCACCGCCCGCACCACCCGCTCATCGTTGAA
>PMIV01000169.1:0-2620 GCA_003158355.1 Anaerolineaceae bacterium | reverse complement strand
CGTTTGCGATCATTATCGAAAAGCCCTTCGGCTTCCAGTTGATTTTTTAATAGGAGGAATTCCTGATAGAGCGCCCCTTCACCCACCGCCCGGATCGAATCCGCATAAAGCTGATACTGCCCGCCCTGCTCGTAGACGCTAACCGCGCCGTGAACCTCAATGGCCATACCAGCACGCAGGGGGAAACGCAGGCGCATTACCTGTGGCTTCCACATCACGCACTTGAGGGTGGCCGTTTGATCTTTTAACGTAAAATAAAGATGGCCGGAGGCAGGGGTCGACGCATTCGAGACCTCGCCCATCACCCACACATCGCGCAGCAGATCATCGCTGTCCAGCAGTTCGCGCAGGTAGCGGGTCACATCGCCGACGGATAATGAAATAGAATTAAAAAGGGTACCCTGTTGCATGGCACAAGCATACCTTGCTTGATTTAGTGTGTCAACGGCTTCATCCAGGAAGTTCCTTTGACCACTGCCAGTTTTGGGGTACCCTTATCGAGAAGAGGGAAATGTCTGATTTTATACGAATAAAAACCTCTTCCTCAGGAAAAAAGCAATTCGTTTATTTCTGCTTCACCGCAGCGGAAAACAGATCGGTGACGTGCAAGATCTCGTGCGCCTTGTGACTGCCCGCTTCACCCAGGTATTCCTGGTACAGCGCCTGAATAGCCGGGTTCAGATGCGATTTACGGATCTTGGTGTTGCGATCCAGTTGATATAGCCCGGAGAGACGCTGTTCGATGATCTCTTCGCGCTCTTCCGCGTAGGGCTGTCCGCCGCCATTGACGCAGCCGCCAGGGCAGGCCATTATCTCGATGATGTCGAATTTCTCTTCACCACTCTCGATCTTTTCCAGCACTTTACGCGCATTACCCAGACCGGCCACTGCCGCCACCCGTACCAGGCGGCCATCCAGATCCACTTCAGCAATGCGCATGCCGTTCAAACCACGTACCGCGGTGAAGTTAACATCTTCAAGCGTCTTGCCGGTGGCCTTTTCATAGACGGTACGCAGAGCAGCCTCGAGAACGCCGCCGGTTCCGCCAAAAATGACGCCAGCACCGGTAGATTGTCCGAGGGGATTATCGAACTCTTCTTCCTGAATATGGCGCAGGTCCACCGAACCTTCTTTGAGCATTTTGGCAACTTCACGGGTAGTCAGCACATAATCCACATCGCGAATACCGTATGTCTCTTCGTTGGGCAGGGCAGCTTCATATTTCTTGGCAATACAGGGCATTACTGAGACCACCACAATATCCTTGGGGTCGATGCCCATTTTTTCGGCATAATACGTCTTGATGATCGCTCCGGTCATTTGCTGTGGAGATTTGCAAGTGGAGGGCATGTATTTCAAGTTGGGGAAGGAGTGCTCCAAAAAGTTGATCCAACCCGGGCAGCAGGAGGTCAGGATCGGCAGGTTCTCGTTCTTCTCGATCCGTTCGATGATCTCTTTGCTTTCTTCCACCACGGTCAGATCAGCGCCAAAGGTGGTATCAAAGATGGCATTGAAACCCAAGCGGCGCAGTCCAGCCACCAGTTTGCCGGTCACTGCTTCGCCGGCAGCCATGCCAAACTCTTCGCCTACAGCCACCCGTACTGCAGGAGCGACCTGTACAATAACAGTTTTCTTCGGGTTGAAGAGAGCCGCCCAAACTTCCTGAATATAGCCAATTCCGGTCAGAGCCGCGGTCGGGCACACACTCACGCACTGCCCGCAGAAAACGCAGTTGGAATTGACAATGGGTTCTTTTTCTGCCGGGGCGACTATGGTGTTGAAACCACGGCCAAAAGCAGTGAGGGCTCCCACCGTCTGCACTTCGTTGCACATGGTTTCGCAGCGGCGGCACATGATGCACTTATTGGGGTCGCGTTTGAGCGCGCTGCTGGAACGGTCGATCGCGTGTTCTGAGCGTTCGCCGTCATACCGCTGGGTATTGATACCAAATTCCCAGACCAGGCGCTGCAGTTCACAATCCGTGGATTTGGCGCAGACCAGGCAGTCAAAGGGATGGTTCGAGATGATCAGTTCCAGGTTCTTGCGCCGGGAAGAGAGCACTCGTTTGGAATTCGTGACTACTTTCATGCCCTCCGCCACAGGAGTGGCACAGGAAGGAGCCAGGTTACGGCGGCCTTCCACTTCGACCACGCAAATACGGCACGAAGCCACCTGGTTGAGGTACTTGATCTTTTCCAGATTCAGATAGCACAGTGTCGGAATATCGAGATGCATCGAACGCGCCGCTTCAAGGATGGTAGTCCCTTCGGGAACGCTGATTTGTTGTCCGTCAATGGTAAGGTTAATCATCTTTTTCTCCTTAGATCCGCACTACTGCGCCGAATTTGCAGCGAGTGATACAGGCGCCGCACTTGATACATTTACTCTGGTCGATCACATGCACCTGTTTGACTGCTCCCGAAATACAACCCACCGGGCAGCCGCGGGCACAAGCAGTACAGCCGATACATTTTTCGGGTAAGATCTCGTAGCGCATCAGCTTCTGGCACACGCCAGCCGGGCAGCGTTTTTCAATGACATGGGCCTCATACTCGTCCATGAAGTATTTCAAAGTGCTCAACACCGGGTTTGGCGCAGTCTGGCCCAAACCGCAAAGGGA
>PMIV01000138.1 GCA_003158355.1 Anaerolineaceae bacterium | reverse complement strand
TTCTTGAGCACATCGTCCGGGTTGCTCGAAAGCGGAGGAGCAATTTCTGCGGTCACGGCAAATTTTCCGCTCCGAAAAACCTCTTCCAGATGCGAGACGGGGGCGTGCTCGGGTGTTGGATGAGGCAGGGCATCTCCGGCCCACCAATCGGGTTGGCGGATCTCATAGAAGAAACGGTCCCAGCCCTGCTGGCGTTGGACAGCGGGTTTACGCAGGCCGCGCCAGACGGTTTTGACCCCGCCGATTTCACGCAGGTGAATGAATATGTCTTTGACGGCGGATGTGCCGGTTTTATCCCAATCCAATGGAGGCAGAACTTCGGTTAATTTATCCAATCGTCCCATTTTTTCGGCGCGCGAGTAGATGCGGTACCAGATGCAGGGGCGAGTCTCATCCACGTAACAATGTTCGGGGGTGGAACCGCCGCAGGGACCGTTGCGCAGTCCTTTTGGGCATTCCATTGGGCAGATAAAGGCAGTCTCTTGCAGCAGGCAGTTCCCGCACATGCGGCAGCCAAAGGCAAGCCCTTTACCAGCACGTTCCAGGGTGATCATGGTACTGTCACCGAAGGACATCTTTTTGAAAGGGTAATAGGCTTGCTGCCAACGGCGTCCAGGGGTAAATCCGGGCATGGGTTCCTCCAGAAATGAGATTGTCCAATTATACCCTTGCGTGGGAATTATTCCCTTCACAAGCCACAATGCAAATTCTATCATTTGGCATATAGCTATTCGGCTGATTTGAGAGATACTCAGATTGAAAATATTATTTTGGAGGCTGGTGATGCAAATAGTAACCGACAGCGGTACAGATGTACATCTTACCCCGAAACAGCTCAAAGGATTAGCGATCCATATTGTGCCATTGAGCGTGACCCTGGAAGGGAAGACCTATTTGGAAGGAGTGGATATTCGCAATGAAGATTTTTATCCGCTGCTTGAAGCCAGCCATGAACTGCCTCTGACCTCACAACCTTCCGCCGGTGCTTTTGCCGATCTTTATCGCAGCCTGGCAAAAACGGATCCAGAGATCTTGTCCATTCACATTTCTTTGGGTTTGAGCGGCACGGTAAACGCAGCACGCGCAGGAGCAGCACTGGTACCGGAAGCGCATGTCACAGTAGTGGATACAAAAACGTTATCCGCCCCGGCAGGCTGGCAAGTGGAGGCTGCCGCAAAAGCAGTCCAAGCTGGCTGGTCGCTCGAAAAAATATTGGCTTACCTCCAGAAGATCAGCCTTTCTACAGACGTGGTCTATACCCTGAAAGAACTTAAATACCTGATCCACGGCGGACGCATCAGCCATATGAAGGGATTGATTGGGTCATTGTTAAATATCAAACCCTTGATTGGAGTTGAAAAAGTAAAGGGAACTTACGTGCAATATGGGCAGGCGCGTTCTTTTGAGCGGGCCATTCAGAGCATCACCGATTATATTCGCAAGAAATATAAAGAAGGAACCGAACTGCGCGTTCAGGTGGTCCACGCGAATAACCCCGAAGGCGCCCAAAAACTGATCGATTCTGTGGCTCAGTATTTCAAGTGTAATTGGCTGCCGACCAACCAGCTCTCACTCGTCTTAGGCGCACATGTAGGCGCCAGTATGATCGGGATCGCCTTTGCGCCGGAAAAATTATTCAATCTAAAACCATGATCAGTGATTAAGAGATAAAATTGAAACCCTGGCTGCCTTGAATAAAGAAGATTTCTTTTTGAGGCAGCTTTTTATACTACTACGTACTTGGAGTGATCTTATGGGAATATTAACAGGGAAAGTGGCGGTGATTACTGGTTCCAGCCGCGGTTTTGGAATTGCCATTGCTGAAGCGTTGCCAGCGAAGGCGCTGCAGTGGTTCTGGCTGCCCGCAACCCGGGTACATTAAACCAGGCAGTGGCTGCTTTGCAGGCTAAGGGGTACTCGGCTGCCGGAAGGGTTTGTGATGTTTCGTCTCTGGCCGATCTGAAAGCACTGGTTGAACTGGCACTTCAGCAGTTTGGCGGCCTGGATATCTGGGTCAATAACGCCGGCCTGGGGGCGAGTTACGGTCCAACCCTGGGAGTACCGATATTGGATTTTGAAAAAGTGATCAATACCAACGTTTATGGTACATATTACGGCTCAATGGTGGCCATGAAGCACTTTGTAAAGCAGGGGAGCGGCAAATTGATCAACATGCTGGGGCGGGGCGACACTCAACCCATCCCATTCCAAAATGCCTACGCCTCCAGTAAAACCTGGGTGCGGTCGTTCACGCTGGCATTGGCTAAAGAGTACCAGCATTCAGGAGTGGGAGTTTATGCTTTCAACCCCGGCTTGATGCTGACTGACATGCTCACTCAGATCGATGCTGTAAAAGGGTACGGCGAAGCTGTGCGGCCGTTGATCACCGTGATGCATTTTTGGGGGCAAAGGCCGGAAATTCCGGCGCGCAAAGCACTCTGGTTGGCTTCTGCGGCCACCGATGGTAAAACTGGATTGGTGGTCAAAGTGCTGGGCCCGGGATTCCTCCTCTGGGGGGTGCTGCGTGAGTTGGTGCGGCGTCTGCTGCACCGGCCAGACCCGATTCCGCCGGTAACGATCGAAGAAATTCCCGTGCCTGAGGAGTTCTGATGAGGATTTGTAAGAAAAAGATGATCTTCTTTACTATTTCTCCTGGAGAATAGATATTACATGTCATTGTCTGACATCTTACATTTGTAACTATGCTCGTTCATTGAAGA
>PMIV01000210.1 GCA_003158355.1 Anaerolineaceae bacterium | reverse complement strand
AGAATTGGTACTGATTATCTCCAGAACGTATGGCTGATATCGCCGCTTCAAGAACTGCCGGGGGGGTATCAAAATCAGGAATCCCCTGAGAAAGATTCACTGCACCTGCTTCATTACTCAGCCTTGTCATTTCTCTAATTACGGATTCCTGAAAAGGTTCAGTGCGATGGACGTTTGGTTTTTTAATCAAATTTTGAACATTTAGCATTGTATTTTCCTTAATTATTTAATTTGATAAAAAATATATATTCAATCAATATTGATTTGAAACAAAAAAAAGACATCGCCGGGGAATTGGCGATGTCTTTTTTTATAAAATCTTATTGAAACCCACCCACCGCATTTTCCAAAATATCATAGGAGCGATGGGCTCTAAATCTAGATCAGACTACCCAGAAGAGGAGTCATTCTCAAAGATTGGCAAGCACCATCGCTTTGCCATGGTACAAAGACACATACATAACATTTCTCTGATCTGAAAATTTTTCATTGGCTCAATTGTACAGTTTTATTTCGGATTGTCAAATGACATTTTTGTCCTGGCACGCATTTGTAAATGAGGGTGAACAAAATCAATCTCGCTGCTCAGGTTAGTTCTAAGTTGAATTATGCGATTCCATAACTTTGTAGAAAAAACACACTTCGCTTTCATCAAACCATTAATTGCCACTCCAGAGAAATCTTTTTCAGCAGTATCATCCCAATAGTGAGGTCTCCCTGGTGAGAAGAATAATCTATCAGGTGGACAATAGATTAGGGGTTGATTTATTTAAAATTATGGCAAAAATCAGATGATAAGCGTTATCTACAATCTATAGTTCCAGGCATTTGTGGTGTATTTCTCCTTCACTAGCTTTCCGGCTTGTTCAATTTCCTGGGTTGTATACCCACCGATTTCAATCCACCGCTCGCGGCTGAAGCTTTGCTCCAGCGCCAACTTTAGATCGTCCAATGAGGCACCGCATAATTCCTGAATCCAGGTAACGCGTTTTTTTACACTCTTGATGAGCTTATCAGAAGTTTTTTCTTGCGAAACATTGAGAAGATGTTCGATCTTCTCAATGTCCGTCTGATAAAGAACAGTTCCATGTTGCAGCAAAATCCCATTTCGCCGCGTCTGCGCGCTGCCGGAAATTTTTTGTTCCTGAACAAGAATATCGTTGATCGGTGCGAAGTGAGCTTCCAATCCCAAGTTTTTTAATGCAAAGACGATATCACCGCAGATCACTTCATAGGATTTCAGTATATTGGCAGGGAATAGATTTACTGATCCGATAATACTATAGGTGATTTCCCCGCCGGCTGCGTGGTAAACAGCGCCTCCCCCGGTTTGCCGGCGTACCACATCGACACCTGCTGCCTTTGCTTTATCTAGATTGACTTCGTTATGAATTCCCTGGAAGATGCCGATTGAAATTGCAGAGGGTTGCCAACCATAGAAACGGATGGTTGGTAAAGAGTCTCCGCTGCGTACCCTTTCCACGATCACTTCATCCAGCGCCATGTTAGTAAATGCATCGAACATCTGAAAAGGGATCATGCGGTAGGCTTGCAAGACAGCGCCTCCTCGAGCATAGAAGTGATTTCTTCAGTACTAGCGCCGATAAGTTGAGCTTCATGATCGATCAGGATTTGATCTAGGCATGCAGTCAGAAAAAATGGATCGAAGGGAAGGGAAGTAATGCGGATGGCGTTAACCAAATCTTCTAGTGTTTCTTCTGGATGTAGGAAAAAATCACCCATAAGTTTGACATTTTCGATGTGGTCTGAAAAAGTGATTTCCATTTGAACAAGCTTCCCGCCGGGAATCTTACGGGTGATCAAACGGGTGATGGATTGACTCTTAGGATCGGTCATTGAGCTCTTGATGGGTCTTATTTAGCGCACGTACCTGTTCGATGGCGTGATACGAAGAACGCACCAGTGGAGCACTTTCTACCCAGCGAAAACCAATTTGGTACCCATATTCTTTGATCTGCTGAAATTCTTCCGGGGTATAGTAGCGCACAACTGGCAGGTGACGGCGGCTGGGCTGGAGATACTGCCCTACCGTTAGGATATCTACATTCCAAGAACGCAGATCATGCATGACGGCTTTTATTTCGTTGATCTCTTCACCCAATCCAACCATAATGCCTGATTTTGTAAGTCCATCGGGTTCCATCATTTTTGCGTTCGTCAGGATGCTCTGCGACCATTCGTAATGGTCTTGCGGCTGTACCAATTTAAAGAGACGCGGAACAGTCTCGATATTGTGATTAAGAATCTCCGGGTGAGCATCCATCACTATTTTAAGCGCCTCCAGATTCCCCTTGAAATCCGGAATCAGAACCTCAATCGAGCAACCTGGCTGATATGCACGAATTTTATTGATAATTTCGGCAAAAATAGGGGCTCCACCGTCTCTACGGTCATCCCTGTTCACACTGGTAATCACTGCGTGCTTGAGATCCATCGCTTTCACGGCCTGTGCGATCCGTTCGGGTTCATCTGGATCGATTGGTCTTGGAAGTCCATGTTGTACATCACAGAAGCCGCATGAGCGGGTGCATATATCTCCCATAATAAGGAAGGTGGCTGTTCCGCTGCCCCAACACTCGCCCATATTGGGACAATGCGCTTCTTCACAGACAGTATGCAGTTCTTTTCTGCGCATCAGGCTTTTTAGTTGGGTATAAATATCTCCAGAGGACTGCTCAACCCTTATCCACGGTGGACGGCGCACTGGTGTGGTATCGATTTTCTCCGGATTGATGCGGTCGCGGGTCGGTTGGTATGGCATGACGCCATTATAACACCGGGGGGGATGACGCATTGATTCATCCGATGAAGACATATTCAAGAGAAAAAGCTAGAAAACTACGTATTTCTCAGTAGAAGAGGAAGGAACCCGAGCCAACAGCTAATGAGCAAATATTCTAAGCCATTGATTTACATTGAAGGAAATTTGTTTAAATTGTCTATGATCAAAATTCATAAAATTAATCAAACCTTAAAATATATAAAAAATATTTGCAAAATGGTTGACAGTGAACTTTAAAAGTTGTAGCATATCTAACTAATAAGGACAGATTGATAATGTTAGAAAATTGTGGTTTCAAAATGATGGCAATGTGTATGCTGTGTCTAAAGCGAGGAGCTTTTACACACTTTTTGGCTTGCCAGGAATGAAGCCTTAAACTTAGTAAAAGTTAAGCTCCTCGACTGAAGAAGAAAAGGAGCGCACCCAAGCAATTATGGTCCGGGAAAGCTCCCGGACTTTTTTGTTTAACTAACCGATTGTTAAAATAATTTTACTCCTGAAGAAGAAGTAGAGTTTGACATAAAAAGATCACCTAAATCAGTGTGTCCCTTTCTAAAGTGATTGTATTATTCGGCCAACCCGAATAAATAATCTACATAAGGAGAACATCATGAAGTCAAAAAACACCTAAAGTAATTGTGACAGTCCTTGTTTTGTTGAGTTTAGTTCTTTTAGCTTGCAAGACTGCCATGGTAACTGAAGCTGCGGCATCGGGTCCCGATAATATTATTTGACATGGAATCTCGGAAAAACCCTCCTTTAGATCGGCAGAAAAAAGTCTATTGCCAACGCCATGACATTCCTGCCGTTTATAACTCCATTCATGAAAAAATAAAGATCAATGAGAAAAATCGTACCTGTTTTCACAAAAGCGTAAAGAAGGAAGATCATGGAAAAAACTCTGACCGGAAAAGCGATGTTCATTTATTGCCTTGGAGATTTTGCGCGGGCCATATTCAACGGACTTACAGCAACTTACTTGATGTACATATTTTTACCGCAGGCCAACTCAGCTCTACCGCTGCTTCTTCCTTATGGAGCACTGTCCTTTGCAATCGTAAGGTTCATCGGTGTAATTTTCGATGCGGTTATCGACCCGTTGATCGCTTCTAAAAGTGACAACAGCAAACACCCCTTAGGTGCTCGAATCCCATTCATGCGGTATTCTGCTATCCCGATGGGACTGTTTGCTGTACTCATGATATACGTTCCTATAGGGCATGAAAGTTGGATAAATGTGGCGTGGTTGTTTGTAAATCTTTTGCTTTTCAATCTGTTCTCGTCTTTGTTCCTTGTTCCGTTTTATGGATTAATGGCCGAGCTAGTCACAGATACCAAGCGCCGCGTTTATTTCTTCACGATCAACACGTTGCTTTTTGTCATCGGCAGCGCCGTGATCTATGTGACACCTATTATTAAAAACGCGCTGGTTTCGGCGGGATATCCGGAGTTGACCGCATGGCGGTCAGCTTTCCTTGTCTTTGGTGTTCTAGGCGCGGCATCCGCTTTTGTCTCCTCATTCAGCATAAAGGAAAGCGATTATGTTAAACGTACACCTAGTTATGTCCCTTTGTGGGAGTCCCTTAAGGCGACATTCCGCTACAAGGACTTCACAATCCTTGTGGTCGGTTATATGTTCATGTGGATTGCGTTTTCTTTCTTCAACTCCTCGCTAATGTATTACGTTACTATGCTTCTGGGGCTAAAAGACAATTTCGCCGTGGTCGTTATGGCGATTGCAATCGTGGTGGGAATTTCCACATATCCGCTGGTTAATTCTTTGGCTAAAAAGATCGGAAAGAAACCTCTGCTCATCGGCGCGTGCATTTCTTATATTGTGATCTACACCGGTATATTTTTCTATCAGTTTTTCGTGGGAATGGTAGGCAATGCTGTGACGGGTATCCTCATAGGCGCATTGATAGGTTTCCCGATATCCATTACAAACATCATTCCGCTGGCGGCTTTTGCCGATTTGGCGCAATATGACACAATTAAGACAGGGCGTTACCAATCTGGTATGTTTGTGGGATCACGCAATTTGCTGCAGCAGCTCGCTCAGGCTATTGCACTTCTAATAGTACCGCTGACAATAACGGGTTCTGTGCTTGAAGGCAACGCAAACATAGCTGGTGTCCGTATGACAACACTCATTGCTGCTGGCACCATAGCTGTAGCTTTTGCATTCTATCTTTTCTACAATGACAAAAAGATCACCAAAACAATTGACGACTATAACGCACTGCATGTGGGAGACGAACAGGTATGATCTATTTTGGATTGGCAGTTCTTGCCCTGTTGGTGGCTCTGGCCGTTGTATTGGTCGTCCGCGCATTACGCCTTAAGCCGCAAGCTGATCAAAACAGTCTGCCTCAGTCTGAACTGTTTATAGATGAAAAAGCAATAGCGCGCTTTCAGGCAATCCTTCAGAAAAAGACGGTTTGGCCGCGTTACCTGAAGGTCGATTATAGAGAGTTTGACAGCTTTCTTCCATTGCTTAAGTCCCTTTACCCCGACCTGTTCAAGCATTTGGAAGTGAATCAGATCAACCAATATGGAATAGTGCTCCGTTGGGTAGGACAAAAGCCTCTGGCTCAGCCGATAGTTCTGATGGCACATTACGATGTGGTTTCTGCTGAGCCAGAGGAGTGGATTTATCCACCATTCGAGGCACAGGTGCACGATGGCATTATTTGGGCAAGGGGCGCTGTCGACACCAAGTGCATCATCGCAGCACTGCTTGAGGCTTCGAGTCACCTGCTTAAAAACGGGTTTATGCCCAAGCAGGATATCTATTATTCGTTCTCAAACAACGAAGAAACTGGCGGTGACACTACACCAAAGATAGTCCAATGGTTAAAGGATCAAGGCATTTCGCCTTATCTCGTACTGGATGAAGGCGGTGCAGTGGTAAATGACCTGCCATTGGGTGTTCATAAAGATTTTGCGCTTATAGGCGTCGGAGAAAAGGGCATAGCCGACCTTATCATAAGCGCGACAGGCGAAGGAGGCCATTCCTCAACACCCTCAAAAAAAGACTCCACGGCAAGGCTCATAACCGCATTACATCGTATAAACACACACCCCGAAAAGCCTTGGCTCAACCCCGCGCTGATAATAATGTTTAAATCCATCGCAGCCTACGCTTCATTTGGATACCGGCTTGTCTTTGCAAACCTTTGGCTGTTCACGCCTATAATTAAGAAGCTCATGTCGGCAGACGGAGAAACAAACGCTATGATACGCACGACAACCGCCATCACTCAACTTAGCGGCAGTGACACTATTAATACACTGCCTCGAAACGCCTCAGGTGGATTAAGCGTCCGCATCCTTCCCAATGAAAGCGTGGATGAAGCTGTGACATACATAAAAAAAATGGTGGGCAGTGGCGTTGATGTGTCAATTGACTATAGGGTTGAACCGCCTGCGATATCAGATTACCGATCCAAAGCGTTTTCGGTTATAGCAGAAACTGTGAAAAGCATATACCCACAGGCAGATGTCACACCGTTTCTGATGAGCGGTGGAACTGATTCCAAACACTTTACTACAATATGCCGCAATGTGTACCGCTTCGGTGGCTTTGCCCTTTCTGCAAAGGAACGCCAAGGCGTCCACGCAGCCAACGAAAGTCTGCGCGTCAGTTCTTTTATGAAGGGCATTGAGTTCTATATCCAGCTGCTGCGTGCCTTTAACGATAGAGAGCTATAAAGGAGGATTATTATGAGCTACTTACCATTAACTGAATATAAATCTTCGGGGGAGGAGGTTCGTAAGGAATATGATGACCAAATTAAGAAGAATGGACGCATCACCAATATGAAACGCACTCTATTACATAATGTTCCGGCCTTCCGTGCATATATGGAATGGTATACGCTTAGGGACGAGATTGTGCCATTCATTGGTGAGCGGGCTTTTTCCCTTTTTTCTTATGCAATATCCACGGGAAGTAACTGCCTGATTTGTTCTACCTTTTTCAGAAAAATAATTATCGACTCCGGCGACGATCCTGAAAATCTCTCCCTTAATGAAACCGAAAAACTGTTGATGGATTTCGGGCAGGTTATCAGCACAGACCCACACAATATTCCTGAACACATTTACAAAGAGCTCAAAAATCAATTTAACTCAGAACAGATTGTTCTTTTGATCGCCTTTGCCGGGATTATGTATGCAACAAATTTGTTTAACACTGTTGCACAAGTACCGCTTGACGAAGAACTTTATAAATACAAAAAGTAAGAAAGGAGTAGCAAAAAATGCCTGAATTTGAGAAAAAGGTAGCCTTCATCACAGGCGCCGCGCACGGACAAGGACGCGCAACGGCACTGGCCCTGGCACGCGAAGGCGCAGATATTGTGGCATTCGACGTTGCCAAAAAAATAGAATATCCGGCGTATGCATTCGGAACAAACGAGGAGTTACAGAGCCTGGAAACGGAGATTCGTGCGCTTGGACGCCGGGTCATTATTGCTGTGGGTGATGTACGGGATGATGTAGCTGTTACGGCGGCTGTTGAAAAAGCCATTGCGGAGTTCGGCAAAATTGACATACTTTTTAATAACGCCGGTATCTGCGCTTATGCAGAAGTCGATACGATGACGGATGAAGAATGGAACGCGATGATTGACATCAATCTCAAGGGACCTTTCAATGTGACACGCCGTGTGACACCTTACATGAAAGCAGCCAAAAGTGGTGTTATCATCAACAATTCGTCCGTTATGGGGCTGAGAGGAGGAAACAGACTTTCACATTATGTTGCCTCGAAATGGGGTCTTACCGGTCTTACTAAATCATGGGCAATTGAGCTTGCACCTTACAATATTCGTGTCGTAAGTATCCACCCTACAGGCGTTAACACGCCAATGAACGACGGACTTGCCGCGTTGGAAGGCGCAACACCCATCGAGATTGCAGAAAGATCTGCTGGGAATCTCTTGCCCGTTCCGTGGATTGAGCCTGAAGACGTCTCCTCCCTAGTTCTTTATCTTGCCAGTGACAAAGCTCGTTTTGCTACAGGTGCGCAATTCGTTCTGGATGCCGGATTGCTCAGCAGATAGCACACCTGCATCATTGAGAAGATTATGAATATGAGCAAATTTCTGCTTTCAGCTCATTGGGCATAAGCATTAACTGCTTACAATGCGTTTACCCCATAAAGCTGGGGAGGAAATGGAGGAAGACTATGCTGGTGAGACTGTACCTATCACGTCCGTTATGCAAGAATTTTTCAGCACAATCGAATTGCAACCAGGCATTTCATAGTCTGAATTTCACTGTCTTCGGACATCATCCCTATGCTTAGATGGAGAGGACCGTGTCCATAACCCTTAAGGTACCCTGGGGCAGGAACAGATCAACACACCACCATTGAACAGGATCCACTTCAAGAAGCTGGAATCTTTGGGATAGCTCCCGGCATTGCTCGATCAACCAGTGCAATCCCGGGCCGTCTGATTACTCAGTGAGAAAATTGGATGCAACACAAAGCGCTTCTCGGTAGACTTCTGCCACAGGTAAATGTAGCCGTTCGGCCAGAACCAGGCAATCTTCATACTCCGGGTTGGCCTGAACTACTTTTCCTTCCAAACGTTTCAGCTTGACCGAAACCTCACCATAGCATGTGTTAATTTTATGCGTTTCACGTATAGCCTCATGGCGCTGCAGTTCTTTAACACGCACCCCCATCGTACTGGTTTCGCGCAATATCACCTGTGCAAGCGCCGCTTCATCTTTGACAGTAGCAATAACACTAAGTTTGACAGCAGGCCGGTTCTTTTTCATTTGAATCGGAGTGAAATAAACATCTTTGGCGCCCTGCGCGAATAAATGTTGCATCACAGAGGCATAAAACTGTGGATTCATATCATCGATGTTCGCTTCGATCTCCACATGAGTAGCCTGTGAATCAACCCGCTCGCCAATTATTAAGCGGAGTACATTTGGCCAGGGCAGCTCGCGATGCCCGGCTCCAAGCCCCACGTTGTCAAGCTGCATGGCGGGTTGTTCAAATTCTGCCAGAGTAGCCAGTATAGCCGCGCCGGTGGGAGTAACTAATTCCTGGGTCGCTTCTGATGGAATCACTCTGGCTTTCGCGGCCGTCAACAACTCCAGCGTGGCCGGAGCCGGAATAGGCAGTAGACCATGCTGAGTCTGTACCGTGCCAGTGCCCAGCGGAATAGCGGAAGCAAAGATCCGATCAATGTGAAAGTAATCGAGAGCCACCGCTGCCCCAACAATATCCAGAATCGAGTCCACCGCACCAACTTCGTGAAAATGTACCTCCTCAAGGCTGGTGCCATGAATTTTAGCTTCAGCAATGCCTAACTTTTGAAAAATGGCCGAGGCAGTCTGTTTCACCTGTATCGGGAGAACACTGGCGTCAATCAAACCAAGAATGTCCGCCAGGTGACGGGCATTTCCATGGTGAGATTCAAACTCGTTTTCATGTTCGTGATGATGTTCGTGTTCGTGCTCGGCCAGATCAAATTCGATTAAAGTCGCCATCAAAGCGCCTTTCAGTACCTTGCTGGTTTTTATCCCCTTAAATTCGTGCAGGTTTAATCTGCTTAACTGCCCAAAAAGGTAATCCTCCGGCAGGCCAGCATCTACCATTGCTGCCAGAAACATATCGCCGCTGATCCCCGAAAAACAATCACAATAGAGTATTTTCATCGATTCAATCCTTCGTTAAGACTACCCCGGCGATATCCCTGTAAATCCACAGTGACATAGAGAAACCCAAGGGTCTTAAAATAGCTCACGACATCGCTCCCCTGCGAAATTAGTTTTTGTATTTGATCGGGGGTGACTTCGATACGCGCCAGGTCTTGATGAATGCGCACACGCACATCATCAAAGCCTAATTTGTGCAAATAGGCTTCGCCCTGCTCCACCTGTTGCAGTCCANNGTCTGGTCGTCCTGGTTCTGACCCTCGAGGAGAGCTGCAAAACCGTTTTCTTCCGCATAGCGGCGAATAATGCCCAGAATGGCCATTTTACAAAAATAGCAGCGATTGACCGGGTTAGCTACAAACTGCGGATCTGAGAGGGAGCTGTGAGTAAGCCGAATCAAAGAAAACTGTCCCTGCCGCGCCCAGCGCTCGGCCAGATGGTTTTGTGTTCCTGTCTCGGCTTCGGTCTGCACAAAAACGGCGCAGCTTTTTTCTCCCAGAACCAAATGTGCCACATAGGCCAGAAAAGTGCTGTCTACCCCACCCGAATAGGCTACCACTGCTGAACCAAGCCCGGAAAGATATTCTGTCAATCTCTGCCATTTCACGAGAGTTTCCGGGGCAATTCCCTGCAGTTTCAGGTTTTGTGTAATATCATCCAATGTATTCATGAGCCGCTTTCTGCCAAATGATTGATGCGTGCAGCGATCACACCAGCACCAAAACCGTTATCGATGTTCACCACTGAAACACCGCTAGCGCAGCTATTGAGCATCGCCAGCAACGCCGCCACCCCCTGAAAACTAGCACCGTAACCCACGCTGGTTGGCACAGCAATGATCGGACAAGCCAGAAGTCCGCCCACCACACTGACCAGCGCCCCCTCCATACCGGCTACGACCACGACCACATGTGCTTTTTGCAGCACCGGTAAATAGTTCAACAAGCGGTGCAGCCCAGCTACACCCACATCGTAAATGCGTTCTACTTCGTTTCCCATTAGTTCGGCCGTGAGGGCCGCTTCTTCGGCAATAGGCACATCTGAAGTTCCGGCAGTTACCACCACTACCCCCGTTTTCTTTACTCGGTCAGATTCACGATCAAAATAAAGAATTCGCGCACGGGGTTGATACGTCAGCCCTTCAAGGTGATTTTGCACTTCGGCTGCCATCTCGGAACTGATACGGGTAGCCATGCCGCGGCGGCTGTGCTCCATTAACCGGCGTAGGATCTCCGTCACCTGCTCCGGAGTTTTTCCCTGTCCAAAAATCACTTCGGGAAAACCATTGCGTATGGTACGCTGCAAATCAAGCTTGGCATAATCACCAATCCCCTCAAAGGAGACGGCCTGTATCTTTTCCAAAGCATCCGCCGGGGTTGTTTCTCCACGAGCGAGTGCTTCAAGTAAACTGCGTAATTGTAATTCGTCCATTTTTTCCCTTCTATAATTACCTGTAAAATATACTATTAAAAAAGACTTGTAAGCGTATCTTTTTACTCAATGGCTAATGATTAAAAGATTACCCCATCTACAAAAGGATGAGGCAATCTCTTTTTTGACATTTAGCGTTCAGAAAACCAATATAACCAAGCTTAATGAATGTAGGGCCGCAGCACATCGCGAGAAATCAAGAAGCCCTGTTTGACTTTGGCTTCGGTGCCTTCAAAAGCACGGTCTTCATGCTCAATACTAATGTAGGAATCATACCCCACTGCATAAAGCGCACCAATAAAACGATCCCATTTCATATCGCCAAAACCGGGTAAGCGCGGCACCTGCCAACCCATGCCTCTCGAGAAAACGCCGCGTTGATAAACGCCTTCCCAATCAATGCTTAAATCTTTGGCGTGAACGTGGAAGATGCGGCCTTTGAATTCGTGAACCACGCGCTCGCAGTCGATCATCTGAAGGATCAAATGGGAAGGATCAAGGTTGAGACCGAAGTTATCGTCAGGAATGATTTCCCACATCTTGCGCCACAGATAAGGTGAATGGGCCAGGTTATTGCCATTCGGCCACTCGTCGTTTGAGAAAAACATTGGACAATTTTCAATAGCAATTTTACGGCTATGTTCTCGTGCGAACTTAACGATCGACGGCCAGACTTTTGCATATTCTTCCAGATTTTGTTCATCGTTCTTTGTCTTATCCATTCCAATGAAAGTACCCATCACCGAAACATCCAGCATTTCAGCAGCCACAATGCATTTTTTAATATGTTCTATCTCGGCATGTCGTTTTTGCAAATTGGCTTGCAGCGGATTGGGGTAATATCCCAATGCAGAAACATCGAGACCGTAATTCTTCAGCATTGCTTTGATCTCTTTGGCTTTTTGTGGTGTGAGTTCAGCAACATCCACATGGGTGACCCCGGCATAACGTCGGCTGGCTTTTTCCAAAGGCCAACAGGCTAGCTCTAGAGATTCAAAACCGTTTTCGGCTGCCCATTTGGCAATCTCTTCGAGGGTAAGTTCAGGAAAGGCAGCAGTAAATAATCCAAGTCTCATTTTTTAGCTCCTTATTCGATCACTTTCACCCAGGTACCGGTTTGCGAGCTTTTTAAGATTGCTTCTTCGATCAATAGAGAGATATAACCATCCATGAAGGTTGGGAAATCCGGTTTAGCGGAAAAGTCCTTTTTGAGAATGTAAGCATATACTTTTTTCTGGAGCTGCTTGAATGTATCGGGAAAGCCTTCAGCATGTCCGCCCGGATAGGAATCAACCGCTTTGGCCTCATCACTCATCAGTGAAGGATCTTTGATCAGAGACTCGTTGAAACGGTTGCGATGCCCCAACCACAAATCATTGGGGTGTTCCGAATCCCAAGAAACGGCAGATTCCGAGCCGTCGATTTCGTACCAGAGCCGGTTCTTCCGTCCGGCTGAGACCTGCGATACTGAAAGCACTCCGCGGGCGCCGTTGCTGAAGTGGAACAAAATTGAAGCATAATCTTCAGTTTTGATGGGTTTATCTTCGTATTCCACTGCTTTGCTCTGATTTTTATTGGCAAAAGTCTCTACACGCGAAACAGGTTTCTTGCG
>PMIV01000136.1 GCA_003158355.1 Anaerolineaceae bacterium | reverse complement strand
CGCACGCGTCCGTAGGCTTCGAAGGCTTCGGCGATCTGCGGATACTTTTTGACGTTGGCCAGGTTGTTGGTCATCATTTCCATGATGCCCGGTACCCAACTGTCGTACCAGTATTTATCCACGCCGTCGATCTTGTTAACGAAGGTGACGCCGGCGAGAGCCAGTTCATCCAGCAGGCGGTGAGTTTCTTCCACAGGCTTGCCGCACAGCGGTGCTACATCTTCGGCACTCTTTGGATTGCGAAACTCCAGGTGCATGCACACGTCGGCCATGTCGTCGGTCACCACCGGTTCCAGAATATTGTATTCCGGGTCGCCTGGCTGGATCTGATCCTTGGCTCCCATCTTTTTTCTACCGATCTTGTTGGCTAAGACTAATATTTTCTGATTGACGGCCATAGGTTTCCTCTTATCAATGAAATGGTTAGTCGTTCTTCCAATGTTTTACTTCGGTACGGACCCAATCGGCCCACTCGGCAATGCCTTCGCCTGTCTTCGCGGAGATTGGGATGATCTTCACCTTCGGATTCAATTTTTTTACGCGTTCTGTTACGGCTTCGAGGCTGAAATTAAAGAAGGAGGCGGCGTCGATCTTGTTGACGAGCAGCACATCCACAATTGAAAACATTAAGGGGTATTTGAGAGGTTTGTCGTCGCCTTCGGGCACGCTGAGGATCATGGCGTTCTTGGAGGCACCGGTGTCGAACTCCGCCGGGCACAGCAGGTTGCCGATGTTTTCCAGAATCACCAGGTCGAGCCCTTCCACGCCCATTCCGGAGAGGCCCTGGGTGGTCATGTTGGCATCCACGTGGCACATGCCGCCGGTGTGTAGTTGGATGACTTTGGCGCCGGTCAGCGACACTGTGCGCGCGTCCACATCCGAATCCACGTCGGCTTCGACCACGCCGATCTTCATCTCGTTCTGCAGTGCTTCAATTGTGCGTACGACGGTGGTGGTCTTGCCTGAGCCGGGGGAGGACATCAAGTTCAACATGAAGGTTCCGCTTTTTTTCAGCTCTTCCCTCAGCACGGCGGCCTGGCGGTTATTATCCGCAAAAACGCTTTCCTTGATCTCGAGTACTTTAAATTCATCCATTTTTTACCTCTATGGAGATTTTTGGCTATTGCTTCCGAGAGTACTATTTTACACCTTTATAATACCTAACACTAGGTATCTTTAGTGAAAAACATATAAAAAAGGAAAAAGGTCATTGAATTTTCTTACTCTGGTATTCAGGTTTGCTTTTCTCCGTGAGTGTACGATCTCCGCGTGGGAGAACTGTCACCCCTATTCCGGGCAGAGTATAATGAGCTCATTATGATCCCCAACCCGCAGCCCAATAATCCTCTGCACGGCATCACGCTTGAGATGATACTCACCCGTTTGGTGGCGCAGTACGGCTGGCCGCAGTTATCCAAACTCGTCCCCATCCGCTGTTTTTACAATGAACCGAGCATCAAGTCCAGCCTCAAATATCTGCGGCGTACCCCCTGGGCGCGCAAAGCGGTTGAAGATCTGTATCTGAATTCAATTGCGAAATAAAAAGGTGGGTTCTGTTGAGAATCCATTTTACTTTGTAAATTATCAATTTACTTTCCTCGCAGTTTTATCTTTTACAAGAATTTCAATAATGATTTCTCTCAACTGATCAAGGTCACTATAAAAATAGAGGCTATTTTTGTGTGTTGTTTGGTGAATTTCTGTTCCTTTGGCAGCTATTAAGTAGATGATAGAGCCAGATGCTTCAGCTATGCCTAATTCATAATAACAACTTGGCCTTTCGAAAGATAGGTCTGCCAAAATAAATAGGGCTTTTTGGTAAGTTCTTATAGTTGCATTTAAGTCAAAAACAGGTGAATCTTTGCTATAAGTAGGAAAATGAGCTAACAAATTGTGGTCATCAGCAATTGAGCGGATGATTTCAATTTTTTGATCTGATAACTTATCTGAATACAAAGGCATTATCACATGGAAAAACGGTTGATTTTCTTTAGGATTCATATAATTATGGGGTCAGTTTTGGAAACATGGTTGGAGTTGAAGTAATAAGAAAAGTTAATGATGAAGGGTTTGTTAACAATCCCCAATTCATTACAGCCAATACAAAGGTTGCAACCAAAATGAAAATAAATAAGAAAATAAACATAGAGGGTATGAGATATTCTTTATCCGATGAGCTGAGTACAAATATATTTGTATTTGTAAATTCTATTGCAGTTTTAGTCTTCTTTAACGTTTCCCACTCCTTTTCAAATGGTAAAAAGGACTGTCTTTCATCATCTGTTGATGAACTAAAAGAAATGTGATGAGCCATCTCATTTAATACTTCGAACTTAGCATTATTAAGCATTTTCAAATCACGTATTTGGGCAATCCAAAATCGACAAAAAAGAATAGCCATAACACTTAAGATAATTACTGTAACTAAAGCAATGGAAAATAAATTTGAATATGATGTTGCCCATGCTAAAATGGTTGCGCAGGCTATAATAATTGCTGTGCAAACAGTATAATTCCAACGATTTGCTTCTATTCGTCTATCAGTAACCTTCTCTGTCGAGCCATAGTACAATAAAAATTCATCGAATGAGAATTTTTTGTTTCCTTGATTCTGATGTGAATTATTTGGGTGAGCGGAGGCTTTATTTTTTTGACTATGCATTTTCAAATCCAGGAAAAAGTTTTCAAGTGAGAATTACTTAATGGTTTGAATTATTAACTTGTGGGTATGGCTGTAATTGAAGTTTGTAAGGTGGGTTTGCTTTTTAACTCACTCTCTTTCCTTTATTTTGAACCAGAAGCTGTCATCCTTTGCTGCTGATATTCTGCGTATGCCTGCATATATTTTTCAATGATTGTATTTACTTTCTTTCTTACATCCAAAGGATCAACAATTACCCGAAATGGTTCTCTTGTTCCACCGGTACCAGTGATAATTACAGTACCAAAATTGCAGATCCTCCCCAGAACATTCTGGTTCACAGACACACTCTCCACTTTCGAAAGCAGCATTTCAATCGTACGTCTGCGAATAAAACCGGTTTTTGCAATGACCCGTTTATTCGTCACAGCAAATTCAGTAGTGGTTTTAATGATTATTGCCTTAATCTCTAGAATGAAGCCCCAAGCAAAGAACAACAGAGCAATAAAAAATAAAAAAACTGCGCCTGACCATGAATTGTTTGTCTTTTGGGCGGCTATATTCAAGTAATAGAGAAAAAAACCAATTCCCCCCAGAAAAGCAATTCCTGCCGGAATAAATATTGCCCAACTGACGTAAGCTGAAAATAGAACCTTTTCATTTGGTAATAAGTTATCTTGAACGTAGCTCACATTACCTCCCTAATGGTTTATCGTTTCATTGAAATTACCACTTACTTATTAAATACTAAGGCGTCTAAAACATCAATAGCAATTTGACCACTAATCAATCCGAATATTCATGCTTGTTATTCATTCCGCAGAGTGGTAATTACCTGGCGGATTGTATTACAGGCTCAGTTTTTTATTTGCTGTTCTGCCGGCGGCCAGCGATTTTTCCAGCAAAGTACTTGCCTCCTGCGGATCTACTGGCTTTGCGAACAGGAACCCTTGCACGAATTCGCAATTCATTTCTGAGAGCATGGAAAGCTGTTCTTTGGTCTCCACTCCCTCTGCAATGACGGCCATGTCCAGGCTGTGGGCCAGAGATAAAATGGTGCGCACGATGCCGGCACCGCTTTCGGAGGTTCCCATTTGGCTGATAAAGGTGCGGTCGATCTTGAGCGCATCGATCGGCAATGAGTGCAGGTAGCCCAACGAGGAATACCCCGTGCCAAAATCATCGATTTGCACCTGAATGCCCAATTTGCGCAATTGAGAAAGCATTGCCGAAGTTGAGGCGGAATCTTCAACGACGAGGCTTTCGGTAAGTTCCAACTTCAAACTATTGGCATTCACTTTATTCTTCTTCATGATTGCGGCGATTTTTTGCACCAGATCGGGTTCAGTACATTGGCGAGTGGAGATATTCACGCTCACCGTCAGGGGCGGATCAGCCGGGTATTTTTCTTGCCAGATGCAGATCTGTTTGCAGGCCTGGTCCAGAACCCAGTAGCCCACCGGAATAATGAGGCCCATTTCTTCGAGGGTTGGAATAAATTCTTCGGGGAGGGTCAAACCCTTTTTTGGCTGCTGCCAGCGCAGTAAAGCTTCGAAACCGGTGATGCGCTGGTTTTCCATATTTACAATTGGCTGGTAGAAAACGACAAATTCATGGTTATCCAAGGCTTTGCGCAGATTGGATTCCAGGTCATTGTGCGTCTTCACACCCAGCAGCATTGACGGCTTAAAGAGTTCATAACGGTTGCGCCCAAGCTTTTTCGCGCGGTACATGGCAATATCCGCGTCGCGCAGCATTTCATCGGCGCGTTTATACCGGACATGATTTAATACGATGCCCATACTAACAGACATAAACACTCTGGTTTTCCCCAGGTCAGCCGGTC
>PMIV01000221.1 GCA_003158355.1 Anaerolineaceae bacterium | reverse complement strand
GGGAGGATGCCGTGCTTGAACAAATTGAAATCTTTCCCCCGAGCGAATGCCACCACCGTCAATCCGCAAATGAGAGCATAAAGGATGAACGTCCCCAGGTTCGAAGCCAGGGTGATACCGGTCAAGGTCACGACACCGCCAAGTACACCTATCGACCCGATCAAGGCAGAGATNNCATGATGATTACACCTACGAACGGGGTGGCATATTTATCATGCAGCATACCCATCACATCCGGCATCTCGGAATCCTGTGCCATGGCAAAGCTGATGCGTACACCAGTGTTCATGGCAGAGAGCGTGGTTCCCAAGATCGCCAGCACCACTGTAAAAGCGATCACAAGCATAAACGCGAACCCGTTTCCTCCCAAAAAGGTGTTGCCGATCTGTACCGCCAGATCACCAATGGGGGCACCGGAAGCAGCGGCAGCAGTGATTCCTTTTAATGTTCCATCCGCTGAGACAAGCCTGTCGCTCAAGGCATAATTGGCAGCGAAGTATTCCAAAAGATAAGCAAAGAGTCCCTGAATGACAAGTGAAAGAATTACACCGCGCGGAATGTCTCTTTTTGGGTTTTTCGCTTCTGCAGAAAGAGCAGTGGAAGATTCAAAACCAACCAAAATGAGCATCGCAATCGTCGATTGGAAAAGCATCCCCGAAAGATTATGTGGGAGCACAATTGAAGATGCAACAGGATGGTACCATTCCGCCGGAGCGATCCCCAATGGATTTTTTACCCGGAAAAGAATAGCTAAAATCGAAAAGACGATTAGCGCTGTCAACTGCACCACATTGATGACAATACTTGCCGTCGTCGAACCCGAAATGCCGCGGACTGCGATCAGCCCAACCAATGCGGAAAATCCGCATGCGATCACTACCTGCCCCCAGATCGGTAATGCCAGGCCGAACTGGCCGGCAATATAAGTAACCAGCGTTGCGAAGAAGGCTACCATTACGCCAGGGTAAACCCAGTAAAATAAATGGGCCGCCCAACCCGTAACGATCTTTGCGATTCTGGCAAACCGCTGGTGGATCGCGTCTTCCCGGTCAAGGAAGGCTTTCTCAGCAAAATAATAGGCGCTGCCGCTGCCAGCATCCGGATAGCGTTTGGCTAGCTCGGCGAAGGCAAAAGCGGTTAAAAATGCCACAATCAGCGCTGCCACAATCCCGGTCCACATATCCAGGGCAGTACTGTTGCCGTTAACATCTACATTGGCAGCCTGCAGTTGATAAGTCATCCAGAGAAAAGCCCCCGGCGCAATCAGCGCCATGGCATTGACAGTGACACCCGTCAGTCCAAGTGTCTTTTTCATAGTCGGTTTTGGAGTAGTCATTGATTTAGTCCCCTTTCATTTGTTAATTTCCCTTCATTTTAGTTTATTGATTTTTTTTTACTATTACCCATTTGGAGAATCTTCCTGTTGGGTTCATCTCTCTTCTACCTAAATTTTTGCCCTGGCATTACCCATTTGGGTACTATTCTTCGCCTTTTTCAATCTCACCCCTTTCAAAACTCCTGTTTTGTTACCCTTCGCCGTAATTTACATGTTAAACCGTAGTTAAAAAGTATGGTCTGGTCGCTTTTTGACCGCACCGCTCTAAACATCATTCCGCCAATCCGCGTTTCAATAATTCGTGAGATTCGTGTAATTTGTGGATAAGATGAANNTTTTGTTTCCCTACGGTATAATTTAACCGTTATGGATGAAAGACACGACCTCCCCAGGCTGGCTGATCTGCATCACGACGAAACTGCTCAAGCACTTTTAGGCAAGCAGCACTTCGTTGAATGGCAAAACGCGCAGGTCATCTTGCTGCGCCTCGAAACCAACCATCCGCAAGATTTGCCGGACTTTTTCCCCTATCTGATGATCGCCCTGGGCTCCTCGGCGGACCCGGATCGTTCGTTGGTCAACTTCGAGCGCCTGTCGGATCGTTTTGGCCCCGGCGTTTTTGCCGAATTGACCGCAAATCCGCGCCTCATCGAGATCCTGGCTACGCTGTTTTCCGCCAGCCCATTCTTGACGGAAATTTTACTCAACACCCCCGATGCGCTCGATCTGCTCAAGCAGCGCACGCAGCTCACCGAGCGCAAGACCGTCGATCAGTACCACGCCGAGGCACTCGCCTCCTGCCAGGGAGTGGATGCCGACCTGGACAAGCTGAACGCACTCCGCCTGTATCAGCGCCGCCAACTGCTGCGTATCGGCACCAGCGACTTTCTCGATCTGTACGACCTGCAGGCTGTCACCACCCAGCTTTCGCGCCTGGCCATCGGCGTCGTACGCGCCTGCCTCGCCCTCGCCGCTGAGCAGACAGGGGTCTCCGCTGCTAAATTTTCCGTCCTGGCAATGGGCAAACTGGGCGGACGCGAGCTGAACTACAGCTCCGATATTGACCTGCTTTTCCTCGCCCGCCAAAACTCGGACGACGCCACCCGCCTGGCCAAAAAACTGATCGAGAATCTCTCCCTTTCCACCCCGCAAGGGTTTCTCTACCGCGTGGATCTGCGCCTG
>PMIV01000123.1 GCA_003158355.1 Anaerolineaceae bacterium | reverse complement strand
ACTCCAGGGTGCTTTTCAAAATTAACTCTATCTACTATTATTGTCGTTTTTCATTTCATCGGTTATGATAATCTTAAGAATTAATATCAAAGGATTAGAAAAATGACTCGTTATGCAAAAATCGTCTGTACACTTGGACCTACTTCCTCAGACGAAGCAACAATTCGAAAATTAGTTGAAGCGGGTATGAATGTTGCCCGCCTGAATTTTTCTCATGGTTCACATGAATCCCATGCAATACTGATAAAAACCATTCGATGTCTCTCCGAAGAAATGAAGCGGCCTATTGCCATCTTGCAAGATTTACAGGGTCCCAAATTAAGAGTTGGAGAACTCCCTGAAGAAGGCATTAATTTACAGACCGGCATGGTTGTCAATCTCTATGCTATTGAGAGCGCAGCCCCGCAGCAAATATCAGGTGAAATCTACCTTCCACTTGACGTTCCTAATCTGGCTCGTGCAGTAAAAGTCGGCAATCGTATTTTGCTTGATGATGGGCATATGGAATTACAGGTAACCGGCGTCGAAGGCGATACGGTTATTACCAAGGTAGTTTTGGGCGGATCGTTAACTTCACATAAGGGTGTTAATTTACCCGGAGCCGATCTGCAAATTCCGATTCCGACCGAAAAAGACAAAATTGACCTACAGTTTGGGTTGGAACAAAAAGTGGATTTTGTGGCAATTTCGTTTGTTCATACCGCAGCTGAAATTCATGCAGTGCGTGAACTGATCCAAACCTACCAGCCCGGTAAAAAAGGTCCCGGAATCATTGCCAAACTTGAACGCCCTGAGGCGATTCATAATTTGCATGAGATCATGCATGAAGCGGACGGCGTGATGGTCGCACGGGGTGACCTTGGAGTCGAAACTTCTCCTTCGCTGGTGCCGATCATCCAAAAAGAGATCATTCACATGGCCAACCGCCATGCAAAAGTTGTGATCACTGCCACTCAAATGTTGGACTCCATGATCCACAATCCACGTCCCACCCGTGCCGAAGCTTCTGATGTTGCCAACGCCGTCTTTGATGGTACGGATGCCGTCATGCTTTCTGGTGAAACCGCCAATGGCAGTTATCCTGTGGAAAGCGTACTGATGATGGATTCTATTGTCCGCGAAGCTGAAGCCCATTACGAAGAATGGGGCCATGCTGTCGATTTCCCGAAAGATGCTCTGCAAGATGACGCCATTGCCATGACCCGCGCAGCCCGCGAATTGGCTCACGATCGCAAAGTCTCTGCTTGCGCTGTCCTCACCCAAACCGGTCGTACCGCTTTATTGATGTCGAAAGCGCGGCCGCGGGTGCCCATCATGGCATTCACCCCTAATAAAAACGTTTATAACTTGTGCAGCATGTATTGGGGTGTAGAACCAGTACAGATTTCTTTTGTTGACTCATTGGAAGGGGTCGTCCAAAGCGTAGATAATGTTCTGCAAAAAGAACATCATTATAAAAAAGGCGAGCAGGTAGTTCTAATCACTGGTTTCCCGCTGCCTGCCTTACATTTACCGAATTTAGCATTACTGCATAACATTGGTGAAAAAGTACAATAAAAGGCTAAACAATGGCATACGAAACCATTCTTTCTTGCGCTGATCTGTTTACAAATCTGAATACCAAAGATTGGGTCATTATGGATTGTCGTTTTGACCTGATGCACCCCGAGTGGGGTGAAGAGAATTATCTTGAGATGCACATTCCCGGTGCAGTTTACGCAAATGTCGATTCTGATCTCTCTGGTGCCAAATCTCCACTGACTGGTCGCCATCCCTTGCCAGACCCGCAGGATTTTCTCAAATCAATGTCTCGTCTTGGCATTGACAATAACACCCAGGTGATTGCTTATGATTCTACAGCGGGTAGTTTCGCTGCCCGCCTGTGGTTTCTGCTGCGGTTCTACGGCTATACCAAAGTGGCGGTTCTTGATGGTGGTTTCTCGGAATGGATGAAACAGAAATTGCCCTATGAATCAGGGATTCATCAGAACAAACCCGGTCATTTTACCGGAACACCTCGGACTGACTGGATCGTTACCACCGCAGATGTTGAGAACAATTTAGGAAAACCGGGATGGTTGTTGGTGGATGCCCGCGCGCCAGAACGCTTTGCTGGCAAACAAGAGACGATCGACTCGGTTGCTGGACACATACCCGGCGCTGTTGACCATTTTTACGGGTTAAATCTGGATCCTAATGGTCTTTTTCTGCCCGCAGAAACTCTGAAAAACCAATATTCTGCCTTAATTAAGGGGTTCAACCCTGAAAACACCGCAGTTTATTGCGGTTCCGGGGTCACTTCTTGCCACAACTTGCTGGCTATGGCCATCGCCGGCTTGCCCCAACCGCGCCTCTATGCCGGTTCCTGGAGTGAATGGATACGCAACCCGCAGCACTCAGTGATACAAAAAGAAACTTCCTGGTGAAATTGTCAGGAAGTTTTTTTAGTTATTAGCCCTACGAATCTAGAACATCAACGAATTTATTTTCTGTAATGTTTCTGGCGCCGGTCTTAACTGTTTCTCGGTCATGCGGTTCAACGGCATATCCGGCATGTTGTACCAATCAAACATGGTAGGAGCCTCCGGGTCGACAAAGATCAGACCGGTGACCAGCCAGTTATTCTCCTGGGCATCCTCCAGCATGTGCAGCGCCTGCCAGCGGTTGGTCGGATCATAATCTTTTTCCAATTTTTTCAAAATCACCTGGCTGCCGTCGTGCAGTGTCACATCCCTTGTGGTACCCTCTTCGAAATCTTCCACAGTAATTTCATCCCTGGCCGGAACAAATGAGATCTCATGCAGCGGTTCTTCATGTTCCTTGCCATAGGAATAGGAATGCACTGATTCTTCGTGATTGCCAAAGGTAACACATGGACTGATGATATCCAATACCGCGATGCCGTTATGCGCAATGGCAGCTTTGAGTAATTCCCTTACCTGGTGCGGATCGCCGGCGAAAGACCTGGCCACAAAAGTTGCATTGGAAACCAGCGCTTCCATGGCGATATCCACCGGCGTATACGGATTTGTTCCCTGTTTTTTCATAGATAAGCCGCGGTCGGCTGTGGCAGAAAATTGCCCCTTGGTCAGCCCATAAACGCCGTTATTCTCCACAATATAAACCATAGGCAAATTACGCCTCACCAGGTGTTTGAACTGTCCCAGGCCGATACTTGCAGAATCACCGTCGCCACTCAGACCGATCCCCTTGAGGGTATGATCAGCAAATAATGCACCCAACGCCAGAGAAGGCATGCGCCCGTGCAGGCCATTGAAACTAAAAGAACGTCCTAAAAAGTAAGTCGGGCTCTTGCTGGAGCAGCCGATCCCACTGAATTTGACCACTTTTTCTGGCAGCAAATTCATTTCGTAACAAGCTGCTACAATTTGGGCAGCAATACCATTATGGCCGCAGCCCTGGCAAAGCGTGGAAGAGGTACCGCGATAATCATTTCTGGAAAGTCCTACTTTATTGAGGTTCGGAGTGCCGTTAGATTGATCCATATCACGCCTCCTTCTTTGCAGTTATTTGTTCAAAGATCCACTTGGCAGTTAAAGGCAATCCATCCATGTGAGCCGTTTTGACCATTTTGTTGGCTTGATCCGGAAATTTTATGGTCAATAGTTGAAGTAACTGCCCATCTCGATTAATTTCCACCACAAAGACCTGCTCGTGGCATTGCAAGAATTGATCGATTTCATCCGCAAACGGAATACTGCGAATCCGTAAGTAATCGGTCTTGATACCCTGTGCCAGTAACAAGTCGCGGGCTTCAACCACCGCAGGGTCGGCTGAGCCGGAAGAGATGATTCCGATTTTTGCTCCCGGGTTTTCTATAAGCACTGGTTTGGGTAAAAAACGTAATGCAGTCACAAATTTTTTTGAAATGCGCCCAAATACACGCTCCCAGGTTTCGGGAGCCTCGGAATAATGGGCATATTCGTCATGGCTGGTACCGCGGGCAAAATAACCGCTGCGCTGATCCTGATTTCCGGGTAAGGTTCGATATGGAATGCCATCACCATCCACATCCAGATAGCGTCCCCATTTCCCCTTCCATTCTTTGATTTTCTCGTCGAGGTCGACTTCCCACAATATCTTCCCCCGATCCATCGGAACATCTGGATACTCAAACCGTGGGGTCACCCACTGGTTCATGCCAAAATCAAGGTCTGATAGAACGATCACAGGGGTCTGCAATCGTTCAGCAATATCAAATGATCTCCAACCGAACTCGAAACATTCATTGATCGACCCCGGGATGAGCAAGATCATCTGGGTATCGCCGTGACTGATGAAATTTGCCATAGTCACGTCCCCCTGCGCGGTGCGGGTGGGCATGCCTGTACTAGGCCCAACACGCTGCACATCCCAGATCACAACGGGGACTTCTGCAAAATAAGCCAGACCGATGTATTCGCTCATCAATGAGAGCCCTGGTCCTGAGGTGGAGGTCATCGCACGCAATCCGCCCCATCCGGCACCTATTGCCATACCAATCGCAGCCAGTTCATCCTCGGCCTGAATAACAACTGCAGTATCCTTGCCGGTTTCAGGATCTTTTCGTAATTCTGGTAAATATTCATTCAAAGATTCTGCCAGATTGGTGGCTGGAGTGATTGGGTACCAGGCTGCCAGTTGAACTCCACCGTAAATCGACCCGAGTGCAGCCGCAGTGTTGCCATCCGACATGATATATCCATCGACCCCATTCATAGTTTCCACCCGGTAAGGATCTTTTTTTTGCAGGTTTTCTTTGGCCCAATCAAAAGCAGCCTTGACAACGTTAAAATTGATTTCTACTGCTTTTTGTTTGCTTTTAAAATGAAAATCCAAAGCTACACGAATAAGGTCCAGGTCAATACCCAACAGCCAACTGACCACTCCGACATAAACCATATTGGCAATATAATCACGCAAGCTCGCGGAAACTTCGGCTTCATGGATGATCTTTTTCACCGGCATAGCGTAAACCGTGATATCACTGCGTAGTTCGCTCACTTTGAAATCATCCGGAACAAGGAGTACCCCACCTTCGGTGAGAAATGAGGCCTCTCGTGCCAATGTAGCGGGATTCATGGCAACGATAATGTCATCTTTTTCAACCCTGGCCAGGTAACCTTTTTTACTTAATCGCAGTGTATACCAGGTTGGTTGTCCCTGAATATTGGAGGGAAAAATATTCTTTCCAGAAACCGGAATGCCCATGCGAAAAAGAGCCCGCATGAGCGTTGTATTGGCTGTTGCACTCCCCGACCCATTTACCGTACTGAAAGTGATGCAAAAATCATTGATAATTTGTTTCTGATCTGCCATTTCATTGGTCTCCATGATTAGGATAGTACTCTGCCAAATATTAATTTATTGTTTCGATCAGAACCTGTCTTCCTTATCTTGAATCCAAAAATCCATAGAATGAGATTTAAGGGACACAAATACAAACTATTCAAATGCCTGGCGCGGAATTTTCTTCTCGCGCAAGGCGATCAACTCCATGTGTTCCATCAATGCCTGCAGTGCCAGATCGTAATGATGTTCTTTGATCATTTCAATCGTCTTGCGGTGATAAACCCAAATGCGATTGACGTATTCCATATCTGGATAGACCTCAAATCCGGCAGCTTTATATAGATCCCAGTAAGCCTCCAATAAACCGGTAACAAAAGGGTTTTTGAGGCGACGATAGATGAGAAGATGGAAATCGCGGTGTTCAGTGGTGGGAATCACCACTGGCCGGCGTTTGAGCTTTTCTTCAGCCCGCAGAACAATGGTTTCCAGATCCCTTTTATCTTCTATTGATAAAGCCTGGGCGGCTTCGAGAAAATAGGCGGCTTCGGTGTGCTTTCGCAAATTGGCATATTGTTCAAATGGAGTGGATTCTGATGCCAATGCATAAGTTAAACTGGTAATCACCGCAGGTTTAAAAGAATAAGCCAGCTTATGAATCCCGGCTTTGGGTTTGACGTCGACGATACCCATCATTCGCGCCACTTCAAGCTGTTCGCGAAGTGTAGCCACACTGATGTTCAGCATCTGACTCAATTCGCTCAATGGTGGTACCCGCCCATCTCCATCTTCTGACAATGAAGCGATATATTGCATAAACTCAGATAAAGTTGAAAATACCGGTTGACTGAATTCCATTTTCTTCTCCAGCTATATCATCTGATTATTCATATTTAATATATTATATCGCAAAAATAAGCCGAATAAACGGCTTATTTTGGGTAGATATAACATAATTAATCAGATTTTATATAGATCTAGAGGAATTTTATGCGTCTGAATTGTTCGTAGAATACTTCTTTATTGGTCACAGGGTCGGTAATAAAACGTTGCCGCATCATGGCGTCAAATTGTTCCAACGGGACATCGATCTGAGAACGGTGGCAATGGATCGCCCGCAGTTTGCTGTCGAAATAATCTGTCAGGTCCACGCTCAAATTTCCTGCAGATGTCGCTGATAACCAGATCTCTTCCACAGAATGTGGAGCCAGGTTTTCGTTTCGAATCAACTCCGGAAAGAACATCGCGCTTCCAGAGGCAGGAAATGCTGCATCCACCACAACCTGTCCGGCAGCACGGTGATCAGGGTGATTGATATGGCTATCGTTGGGGAATAGATTTAACGGGTCACAGGTCACCAGTATTTCTGGTTTCCATTTGCGGATCACCCGCACGATCTTTTTACGCATGGCCAAGTCAGGAATCACTTCCCCATCCACGTAATCCAGGAATTCCACAGATTTGACTCCAAGTTCTTTGGCGGCAGCTTCCTGTTCAAGCACCCTTAGTTCCCCCAATTGGTCAGGATTTATGTTTACATCCTGTCCGCCTTTTTGTCCTTTGGTTAATAGACAATAATGTACTTCATGCCCCTGCTGACACCAACGAGAAAGCATGGCACCGCAAAAAAAATCCGGGTCATCCGGGTGAGCCAGGATGACCAGAATTCTCTTATTAATTGTCCAATTTTCAGGTTCAAAATTCATAGTTATTTATTGTATCGGCAAGCCGCACAACCACCTGTTCCCGATGACCCTCCGCAACTAGGATTTTCTGTCTTATGTACAAAAGCTTCGTATTCTTCTGCTGGTTTTATATCCGCCTTGGGGTACTCACGGCGGCCCAATTCTCCCAGATCAACGTAAACCGTTTCACGCAATGGAGAGACATCGATCACTTTTCCTTCACCATCGGGAGTAATCACGCGCTTATTTTTCTTGGGTAATAATTTTCTGGCTTCGACATAGTTTTGATATTCATAGATCAAACAGCAGCGCAACCGTCCACACATGCCGGTGATTTCTGTAGGAGTTAAGGAAATACCCTGCTCTTTGGCCATGCGAATTGAAATGGAGCTAAATTCAGTGATGAACATAGCACAGCAGCGCGTTTCCATCCCGCAGGCGCCCATGCCCCCCATAAATTTTGCCACATCACGTGGGCCGATCTGGCGGATATCTACCTGCGCGGGTCCAAACATACGCTGCATATCCGGACGCAAAGATTTGAGTTCCACCTTTTCTTCAGAATCTGAGCTGAAGAAGATCGAAAGACGCAGACCGTCATAACTATATTCCGCGAAAATGATCTTGATATTGTTGAGCCGCAATTCCTTTAACCGGTTCTTGGCAGCTTCAACGACCTCAAGTTCCTTTTCCTGCCAGGCTTGCCGCTGCAATAGATCTCTCGGGGTCGCCAGTCGCTCGATCATTTTCCAGGTTCCCTCAGGAGGAGGAGTCGGATTTTCAATGTTCATCACAACTTCGCCCAATTGCCAGCCCCGGCTGGTTTCCACGATCACAACGTCGCCCATACGGATTTCTTCGATCTTACTGGCATCGAAATGGTAGATCTTGCCCACTCTTGTAAACCGCACTCCCACAATTTTGGGCGTGATAATTGGTTGATCCATATTTTCTCTTTTCTCAGCTTCCATCTTTTGCACCGGCAAAAGCGGCAATACTGATCTGTGCGGCTAGTTTTTCGGTAACTTCTACCAAAGCTTTGGCCGCTTTGCTCTCTGGATGAGAATAAACAATCGGCTTTCCAATATCTCCGCCAATACGTACATCCGGATCAATCGGGATCGATCCTAAAAACGGCACTTTGAAGCTTTTAGCTAATGTCTCACCGCCACCCTGGCCAAAGATATCCATATGTGTACCATCAGGCATTTCCAAATAGCTCATATTCTCAATAACACCCAGTACAGGTACTTTCATCTGATTAAACATTGCCAATCCGCGGCTGGCATCGTCCAACGAAACCTGCTGCGGCATGGTCACAATTACCCCCCCGCTTAAAGTGATGGATTGCATTAAACTGAGCTGCGCATCGCCGGTACCTGGAGGCAGATCGATCACCAAATAATCCAGTTCTCCCCACTCCACGTCTGCTAAAAATTGACGTATGGCAGTGTGCAGCATAGGCCCGCGCCAGATCAATGGTTGACCGGGGCGCACCATGAAGCCGATCGACATCATTTTTACACCGTAGGCTTCGGCCGGGGTCAGACGATCCTCTTTCGGTGCTGGCAAATGGTCCACTCCCATCATGGTAGGAATATTTGGGCCATATATATCCGCATCCAACAGTCCCACTCTAGCGCCTTTCATGGCCAATGTTACCGCCAGATTGACTGCCACGGTGGACTTGCCCACTCCGCCTTTACCAGAAGCCACCGCAATCGCGTTGCGAATGGGTAGCCGTAATAATTCACGAGCACGTCCATCCGAAGGCACCTGAGCGTCTGTCACTAACTCAACGGACTTAATCCCCTCAAGACTTAGAATTGCCTGTTTGACGTCATGTTCGATCTTGCTGCGTAACGGACAAGCCGGAGTGGTTAACGTGAGCTTCAATTTCACTTTATCTGTCTTGACTTCGATATCGTTCACCATTTTGAGGCTAACCAGATCCCGGTGAAGTTCAGGTTCTTGCACAGTAGCCAATACCTTTAAAACATCTTCCGATGTGATCATTTTTACTCTTTCTTGGTTATTGACGTTTCTTCACGAATTCATCAACGTCTTTTATGCACTGTTCAAATAGTTCCACCAACTCCCCATCCGTTCCTTTATATCTCTTGACGATCATCCGCGAACATTGGGTGCATCCACGCATGGCTCTAAAGGAATCAGCATCACACGCCTGGCATCCTGCCAGTTTGATGATCAAATTAGAAAATGCGATTTTCTCAATTTCGCTTGCACCTGGTTTACACACTCTTTCGACGAGTGCTTCCCACTCTTTGCCGCGTACCTGGCTGAGTGATGGAGTGACTCGCATGGGGAAAAAGAGTTCTGTGTCAGTGTTGAACATTCGTATACGACTCAATTCTAAAAGTCAGTGAAGTAGAATCCTTAAATTTTAGTTAACCCGCAAATAAAAACCAATGGATAAATTTTAACATAGTATTTCGTATCTGCGGCGCTACCTTTACTCAAATTTTTTCTGTTCCTTCAACTCTTACGCTTAACAAATAGGCGGTACATAATCCTTTTGCAATTTGGATTTATTTTATCCTATTTCAAAATGTAGTCAAGTTCATCTTTTTATAAAATAAACAACCTTGAAAATGGTTGGTTTGATCCATTACAAGGTTGTTTTTTTCGGAAACTTGAGTTATTCAAAGGCTCTATTATACAAGCCTGATCTGTTATTCCACAGTGACGGATTTCGCCAAATTGCGTGGTTGATCCACATCCAATCCACGTAAAACAGCAATATGGTAGGCCAGCAGCTGCAGCGGTATCACGTTAACCACCGGGCTCAGCATCCAGGGGGTTTCGGGTACCCACAGCACTTTGTCCACCAGGCTGGCTACACGGTCATCGCCTTCAGTAGCAACGGCAATTACAATACCGCCGCGTGCTTTGGCCTGTTCGATCTGGCTGATCATTTTCTCATACCATTTATCTTTTGTCGCCAGTGCCAACACAGGCATATTCTTATCCACCAGTGCGATCGGACCATGTTTCATCTCACCTGCCGGATAGGCTTCTGCATGAATATAAGAAATTTC
>PMIV01000051.1:3695-10220 GCA_003158355.1 Anaerolineaceae bacterium | reverse complement strand
GCGGCTACGTTGGGGACGGAAGTCCGGCCCCAGGAAAAAAGCTTTTTAGACCATCTCAAGGAGGTACTCGGTGGCTGATATTAAATGGTTGGAAGTCTCATTGGTCGTGGACGGTGAAATGGCCGAGGCCGTTTCAGAAGTGCTCGACCGCTATACCTCCGGCGGTGTCGTGGTGGAGAGCGGCGTGACCTTCATGAATGACGAAGACGAAGGCACACCTTCCGGTCCCGTAAAAGTATTTGGATATATCATCAACGACGCCAATATCGAAGAAAGCCGCCACCGGGTGGAAGAAGCCCTCTGGCATTTGCATACCATCCGCGAACTGCCCGCTCCGGTGTTCAAACCCATTGCGGACGAAAACTGGATGGCAGCCTGGAAAGAGCATTATCATCCCATCCCCATCGGCAAAAAGCTGCTGGTGCTGCCAGCCTGGATCAAACAGGAAGATACCAAAGAAAAGTCCCGCATAGCGGTGAAGATCGACCCCAGCATGGCCTTTGGCACCGGCACCCATCCCTCCACGCAGTTATGCCTGGAGCTGGTGGAACAATACACGCTGCCCAAACGCCCGGTGATCGATATCGGCTGCGGCTCGGGCATTCTCTCCATTGCGGCGCTCAAACTGGGCGCCAGCCACGCCCTGGGCGTGGATATTGATGCGGCCTCCATCAAGGCCACCACCGAAAACTCAGACGCCAATGGTGTGTTGGATAAAGTAGAGACCGGTCTGGGCTCTGTGGCCGAGGTCAAAGACGGCAAATTCTCCATCAAGCAGGCCCCCCTGGTGCTGGCCAACATTCTGGCACCTGTTCTCATCCGCCTTTTCAATGGCGGCATGGCTGAATTGGTCGAACCGGGCGGGGTCATCGTCCTGGCCGGCATTTTGGCCGAACAGGCCGACGGTGTGCTCGAAGCTGCCAGCGACCACGGTCTCACCTACGTGGAACGCCGTCAGAACGGCGACTGGGTGGCCCTGGTCTGCAAGAATGATTAAATAAAAATATCAACCGGAGGCTTATAGAAGCTCCGGTTTTCTGAAGTAATTGGTTGCATACTTTCCAAAAAAAGTGTAAAACATAATTAGAATACTTACAGGTAATTATTTAGAGAAGGAGGTACCATGCATTATCGCCGTTTAGGACGTTCAGGATTAAAGGTCAGTGAGATCTCGCTGGGGTCGTGGGTCACGTTCGGCAACCAGATCGATGAATCCACTGCAATCTCACTTTTCCATGAAGCCTTCGAGCAAGGCATCAACTTCTTTGATAATGCCGACATGTACGCCAACGGCAACGCCGAGGTTGTCATGGGCAAGGCCATCAAAGACCTGCCTCGCGAAGAGCTGGTGCTTTCTTCCAAAGTGTTCTGGCCGACCGGCAAGGGCCCCAACGGGCGCGGACTTTCACGCAAGCACGTGACCGAATCTATCCACACCACTCTCAATCGCCTGGGCACTGATTACGTGGATATGTATTTCTGCCACCGCTTTGACCCNNATGGAGCAGCCGCAGTACAACCTCTTTCACCGCAAACGGGTGGAAGATACCATCATGCCCATCTGCCGCGAACTGGGCCTGGGCCTGACCACCTTCAGCCCGCTCTATTACGGCATCCTCACCGGCAAATATAATGAGGGCGTTCCCAAGGGCAGCCGCGCCAGCCTGGACGATTTTGCCTGGATACGCGACCGCATCACCCCGGAGCGCGTCAGCATCGTCAAGAAGCTCACCGAAGTGGCCCGCGATCTCTCGATCACGCCGTCGCAGTTGGCTATTGCCTGGATCCTGCGCCGCAAGGAAGTAAGCTGCGTCATCACCGGTGCCTCCCGCCCCGAACAGCTCGACGAAAACCTGGGTGCTTCCGAAGCCTACGAACGCTTCACCGAAGCCGACATCGACCGCATCTTCGATTGTCTGGGCGGGTATCAGGAATAAGATAATTATCTACTAAATTAGTATGTTTAATAAATGATTTCTAAGGCATACGACAACAAAAAGCAGGGGAGATTATGAAACTAATTAGTAACCAAAGGGATTATTTTTCAAATACTGCTTATATTTCAAGCAAGCGGTTTAAGGAATTACCAATTCCGCTTCCATGGATTGAACCATCAATAAATATGTTGTACCTTGAATCAGTATCCTCTTTTATATTTGGAAATGATTTCACAGCAATTCTCTCTATGAGTGTTTTATTAGAACATGTACTCAGGTTAGCAATTCTTGATCCAATAAATTGTGGATTAGCAAGAACTATTACAGAAAAACAGTTAGATCATGTAGGAATGATTTCAGACCTGATTAAAGAAGCATTAAGAATTAATCTTATTACTTCAAATGATGAGGATTGGTGGAAAGAAGTTGGGAAAATTATCCGAAATAAGTCTGCTCATTATTTATTACCAACCATCTTAAGAGAATTTTCGAAAAAAGAATACTCCTCCAATCAAAAAGATAGAGATGATTATTCACCAGAATATTACAAATTTTTTGATAAAAATGGAAATTCTGAAAACGATATTCTTTTAGATTGGGGTTCCTTTTTCCATAAATCTGGATCTAATTTTGCGCAAGCATTTATTCTCCAAAGTACAGAGAAATTGAATACAATTATTTCAAAAACGAAATGGGGACCAGATTTAAGTTGGTGGATTTCACAAAAAGAAATTTATGATAGTTTCTTCGCTTTTGATTGGAATTTTAATAATATGCCAAAAAGTCTCGATAAATTTTATGTGAAGTAGATAACACCATCCCCAAAATCTAGCGCGTACTGATCCAATCTTCTACCTTCAACCCCTCAATCCGCTCAAATTCGCGGAGATTGTTCGTGACCAGGGTCACCTGCAGGCTGAGCGCATGGGCAGCGATCAACAGATCCATTGACCCAATGGCCTGTCCAGCTTTTTCGAGATCAGAGCGGATCTTTCCATAAATATTGGCGGCTTTTTCGTCGAAAGGCAAAATTTCCAGGGGCAGCAAAAATTGTTCCAGAGCCCGGGTATTTTGTTCGCGGAAAGAACTTTTTTCTACTCCATACTCCAGTTCAGCGAGAGTGATCGAAGAGATTCCCACTTCTCCCGGATCCAATGAGATCAAATGTTTTATCAAATGCGGAGACTTTTGCCGGATCAGCGCAATACAGATATTGGTATCGAGGAGGGAATTCATTTAAAGAGATCCTCGCGCTTTTGCATAGGGGGTTGGGCGCGTTCATTCAGAAAGTCATCTGAAAATTGCGCCAGGCTATCCACCAGCGACTGCCAGGGGTTTTGATAGGGGAGGAGCAAGACTCCATTAC
This sequence comes from Anaerolineaceae bacterium, assembly GCA_003158355.1. GTDB lineage: Bacteria > Chloroflexota > Anaerolineae > Anaerolineales > Anaerolineaceae > UBA6107. Next base: position 6,917 of record PMIV01000051.1, on the reverse strand, counting down.
CGATGCGCTTGATATAGACCATCTTCCCCAGAAAGCGAAATTCTTTGGGCAGACGTACAGCTTGACTCTTGCCATTTTCGAATAATTTGCCAGTTTGCATAGGACCTCGAAATATATATTAATAGTATATACTACGCTCCAAGCAAAGTCAATAAGAACGGATTATGTAATTTTTGGCATACCTAAAATCTAGCGGGCACCTGCTGCCTGTAAAACCAACGCTGCTAATCAGAGGATATGTGCCAAGGATAAAAATATCTTTATTGTCTTGTATATAGGACAATAAAGATATATAATTGTTTTATGAATACCCTATTAAGAACGCTTTTACTGGAATGGCAGGTTAGAGCTTTACCGTCAGTGATCGGTCGTGATCATCAACTGGATATTTCAGCGCAGCCAGGCATTAATAATGCCACTGTGGTTACCGGTTTTAGGCGAGTGGGGAAGACATATATGCTTTTTGAAGCGATTGAAAAGCTGCTTGAGACCCATACTCGTGAGGAAGTGATTTATCTGAATTTTGAAGACGAACGCATTATTTCCCCAGATACTGATCTTTTAACTGATCTTCTTCCAGAAATTCAGGCTGCTTTTGGTAAAAAGCCGAAGTATCTTTTCCTTGATGAATTGCAGTTGGTTCCTAATTGGTCAAAATGGGTTCGGCGAATTCTGGACAGTGAATCTATTCAGCTTTTTACTACCGGTTCTTCTTCAAAAATGAGCAGCAGTGAGCTGCCCACGGAACTCCGCGGCAGAGCCTGGGAGATAGAAGTTCATCCTTTAAGTTTTTCCGAATTTCTTCGTTTTAAAAAACAAACCATTGACAATAAGAAATTGTCCTTTGTTCAAGATGAGCTGGCTCGTTTCCGTTTTCTCTTTGATGAATATCTTACTTTTGGNNTATTTCCAAACGGTAGTACAGCGGGATATTGCTGAAAGGCACAAAGTGGATAACGATCTGGCTCTCAAAACAATGCTTAAACTGCTCTTGAATTCCAATTATGTGACGATCTCCAAACTTTTTAATAGTCTTAAAAGTATGGGTATCGCAGTCGGCAAATCGACGGTAGACAGTTACCTTTCTTACATCGAAAGCTCTTATTTTATGAAGGAACTTTATATCCGCAATCCATCGGTCATTAACCAATTGCAATATCCGCGAAAAATTTACTTCGTTGATACCGGTTTTTTGACGACTCTTTCGACCAATTTCTCTAAAAATACCGGGCGATTATTCGAAAACTTTGTTTTTCAAAATCTGGCTCAAAAAAATGACGCTCTGTATTATTACAAAGATGATCAGGACAACGAAATTGACTTTGTCATCCTTGAAGACGGTAAAACCACAGCTTTATATCAAGTTTGTTTTGACCTGACAGATGAAGACACGCAAAAAAGAGAGATCAAGCCTCTTATCAAGGCCGGAAAAGCTTTGAACTGTCAAAATCTGTATTTGTTGACTTTGGAAAAACCCGATTCATTAATGGTGCCACCAGGAATAAAACTGATTACAGCACCTGAATTTTTGTTTTGAACTGAAATTGTGCGGTGCAGTACCCCGGGCTATCGGGGCTTTGCATCCCAGACAGTTGGTTTCGTGGAATGAGTGGACAAAAAATCTTCTCCATCAATTTTGGAGGAGATTTTTGGTTTTATTAGTGAAATTAGAATAATTCGCGTAATTCGTGGTTCGTTCTTGCGAAAACGCGAACTATGCTCTCAGCTTGGCGCCCAGTTCCATGTCCAGCCGTTTGATGATCTTGTTGCGCAGTGACTTGACCTCATCATCCTTGAGGGTGCGGTCGGGAGCCTGATAGGTGAGCGAGTAGGCCAGGCTCTTCTTGCCGGCACCGAGGGCCTCGCTGCGGAAGACGTCGAACAGGCGCACGCCCGCAAGCAGCTTGCCGCCGGTCTGGCGAATGAGAGCTTCTACCTTGTCAGCCGGTATCGTTTCATCGACCACCAGTGCCAGGTCTTCCAGTACAGGCGGGAAGGTGGGCAGGTTTTCGGTCTGGTAAAGCGGCGGAATGAGCGTGAGCAGCAGGTCCAGATCAAACTCGGCGCCCAGCACGGCCGCCTTGAACGTGCTCGGCCAGTCGTAGCTTTCCCGCACGCGCGGATGCAGCTCGCCAAAAACGCCGATTTGTTTGCCGCTGACCAGTACCCTGGCGCACTTGCCGGGGTGGAAAGTGGGGTGCTCAGTCGGTTCGAAGCGCACATCGGGCAGACGCAGGCCGTGGACCATGCCGTCGATTACGCCCTTGAGGTCGAAGAAATCCATCGGCTCGGTATCGGCGCTTTGCCAGCCGGCCGGTTCGCGCGTGCCGCTGAGGACGAGCCCCAGCCGTCGCAATTCATCGGGCAGGCCAGCATTTGCATCACTGGGCAGGAAAATAGGTCCGATTTCGAAGAAGGCCAGACGGTTGCGCAGCCGCGAATTATGTTCGGCCACATCCAGCACACTGGCCAGCACGGAGTGGCGTAAAAAGGTGCGATCGTAAGAAAGCGGATTGGCCATGCGGATGTAGGAACTCAGATCAGTTTTAGCGCCGGGGTCGTTGAGGCGGCCTTCCTTTTCTGGGGTAGTCCAGCGGTAATTGATGGTTTCCTGCAGTCCCAGCGCCACCAGCAGGTCGCGCAGGCGTTCTTCTTTTTCCAGGGTGGGGTTGCCCTTTTGTGGCGGCAGCACGTCAGCCAGGCGCGCTTCGGGAATGTTGTCGTAGCCGTAGACGCGCGCCACCTCTTCGATCAGGTCCGCTTTACCGGTGATGCCTTCGCCAATATCCAGGCGGTGATCGGGGCAGACGGCGCGGATGGTCTCGCCATTAACGGTGACGCTGAATTCGAGCCGTTTGAGCAGGTCGGCAATTTTCGCGGCCGGCACGCTAATGCCCAGCCAGCGGGTCACGTCCGCGGGGGTGATCTCCACCACCGGAGTTTTGGCGGGCAGCGGATAGTTATCCACCAGTCCGGGGGCGACAGTGCCGTTCCCCCAGGCCTGTATGGCTTCGAGGCAGCGGCGTACACCGCGTTCGGCCATGGCCGGGTGAACTCCGCGCGAGAAGCGGTATGAGGCCTCTGAGGGCAGGTTCTGGGCGTGGGCGGTCTTGCGAATGTTGATCATGTTCCAGGCAGCGCCTTCGACCAGTACGTTCGTTGTATTGTCGTTCACTTCGGTATCCGAGCCGCCCATGATGCCGGCAATGGAAAGCGGGCCGA
>PMIV01000051.1:0-3673 GCA_003158355.1 Anaerolineaceae bacterium | reverse complement strand
ACCAGCGCGTCATAATCAAAGGTGTGCAGGGGTTGGCCGAGTTCGAGCATGACGTAATTGCTGGCATCCACGATGTTGTTGATGGCACGCACGCCGGCCATTTTAAGGCGGCGGCGGATCAATTCAGGGGAGGGTTTGAGCTCGACGTTGCGGATGAGTCCCAGACAAAAACGCGGGTTCAACTGCGGATTGGTAATTTCAACTGAGGCAAAATTGGCAGCGCCGGGGGCGGGCACGGTCGGCGGCACCGGCATTTTAAGCGGACTGCCGGTCATGGCCGCGATCTCGCGTGCCAGGCCCAGCATGCTCAGGCAGCGGGCATAGCTCGGCAGCAGTTTGATGTCAAAGACGGCATCGCCCAACAGATCGACTAGAGGTGTGCCTGCCACAGCGGAATCATCCAGAATGATGATGCCTTCGTGTTCTTCGCTCAGACCGAGTTCCTTTTCGGAGCAGACCATCGAGAACGAATCCACCCCGCGGATCTTGGCGCGTTTGAGCGTGGTCAGCACCAGACCTTCGGCGTGGCCGTCGTAGAGGATGGAACCTTCTTTGGCATAGGCCACTTTGATGGGTTTGGCCAGCGCTCCCTTGCCCTTGTATTCAAAGACGTTGGGGGCGCCGGTGAGCACGATCACTTCTTCCTTGCCATCGAACAGTTTGCACAGGGTGAGGCGGTCAGCATTGGGGTGGGGCATGACCTCAGAGATGGAAGCCACCACGATCTTTTCGGGGTCCCAGCTCAGACCGGTGACCTTGGTATCCACGCTGCCGGGGGCGGGCATGGACAGACCGATGATCTGGATCTCTTCCACTTCCATTCCGGCCATGGTCAACTGGTGGGAAATCTCAGCGATGGAGAGATCGGTGTCTACAAATTCTTTGATCCAGGATAAAGGTGCTTTCATAATGGCTCCTAAAATTGCTCCAGGAATCGCATATCGTTTTCCCAGAAGTAGCGAATNNAACTCCGCCGAGGGCTCGGTGAAGGGGAAGTAAGAGGCGCGGAAGCGGGTGCGGGCGTTCTGACCGAACAAGCGCCGGGCCAGATCGGAAAGGGTGCCTTTGAGGTTGGTGAAAGTGATGCCGGGGCCGACGGCCAGACCTTCGATCTGGTCAAACTGGGTTTCGTGGCGGGCGTCCGTCTGTTCATAGCGGTAGCACATGCCCGGGAGCACAATGCGTACCGGCGGGGGATTGGTGGGGTTGGTGGCAGAGGCTTCTTGCATGGCATGGATCTGGCCGGGGGAGGTGTGGGTGCGCATCACGATGGGGTTATCGCCGCGTTCGCCGGCATCGACAAAATAGGTGTCCTGCATGTCGCGGGCGGGGTGACCGACGGGGAAGTTGAGCATCTGAAAGTTAAATTCGTCCGTCTCCACTTCGCGGCTGCGGTAGACCTGGAAACCCATCTCACCGAAGACGCGATAGAGTTCGCGCAAGATCTGGGTATCGGGGTGCAGACGGCCGTGCACCATGGGGCGGCCGGGCAGGGTCACGTCCAGTTTTTCACTGGCCAACGCCTGCGAAAGCGCCTGTTCTTTAATCTCAGCGGTACGGTCATTGAAAGCGGCTTCAAGGGCTACTTTCGCTTGGTTGGCTGCCTGACCGACGATCGGCCGCAATTCATTAGACAGCTTGCCTAACTTTTGAAAGACTTGCATCACCGGGGCACTGCGTCCCAGATGAGCGGTGCGCCAGGCTTGCAGTTCTTCTTCTGTTTTCAGACCTGTAAGCGCTTCCAGACCGGCTTTGGAGATGGCTTCGAGCTCTTGAATGATGGATGGATCACTCATACTTGACTCCTGTGAATTAAAAATAAACTCCCGTCCACATAAATAGGGACGGGAGGAANNTTCACCCGGGCAGCTCAAGAGGGAACTTCGGCTGGTTTCATTCGGGCGGGAATCTCAATCTATGTTCCCGCGTCCCTGTCGTCTTCCACCGGCGTACTTTCCTCCGTCTTAGCTGTTGGCAATATTATAGCGGAGGTAAGGTGAAAAAGGAAGGTGTTAAGGTTCTCAAGGAAAAAGTATGTTCGAAAATTCGTTTACAACACAGGCAGCGCGTGGGATACTTATGATCGGGACAATGTTCCTCAATTATTCAAGGTCACACCCAATCAATTGGTTTGGGTTGATCTCGATCATCAATAGCAGAAATTAAATCAAAAACCACCTCCTGCTCTGGTTGGTGATCAATCAGCGATACCGAGGTAGTTTCTGTTTATAACGGTCAATTTATTTCAGGGATGGCCGTTATCAATGGATTTTAGCAATTTTATTATTTAGTTGCTGGTTCGGCAGTGGCAACCGGGAGTGTGTAGGAATTGCCATTTACTGTAACGTAGTTTTTCCAAACCCAGCAGGTTTTGGCAGTGTTGCCGGGGAACTGGATCAGAAAATAATTATTTTGAGCATCACGTGCATAAGTGGTATAGGTATCCCCTGCCTTCAAATAGGCAACGCGGGTATAAGTTTCTGCCGGTCCCGCAAGACACATGATGGAGGTAATTACTGTTGAATCAAAAGTGACCGGGGTTGCCGTAGCTGTCGGTGCTGGAGTGTTGGTTACAGTGGCAGTTACAGAAGGTACTGCGGTGGGGGCAACTGTTGCAGTTGCATTCACCGGGGCGGCTGCCGGCATCGTTCCAGATTGATTACCAGGTTGGCTGGGCTGGGTCGAGCTTGTTTTAGTGCTGCATGCAGCCAGCGCAAATACCAGGCAAACTAAAAGCAATGTTCGAATAGATCTCTTCATCATAAATTTCTCCTAAAAACCACGGGTCATTGTGACCGGGTATTGAACCAAAATAATGGCAAGAATGGTTGGTTCGATTATTTATCTCATCCTATATGAATAATATAGCATATATGTGGAGATAATTTGCAGAACTTGTCTGGTTATGTCGACGATCACACACATTTGTCCTTTACGCGTTCATAAATCCCTTTCGATTCTGAAAAATAAATTAAACAAAAAAGCCAACCACACTGGCTGACCTTTTTATCTCGTCTTTCGGGCAGCACAATTACTCTGCCTGAGATGAGCCCAATCTTTGAATGATTTCACTGCGCAGGGAGTGATTCACCTGAGACAGTTCGTGAGCGCGGATGTTGTGCTTCACGGTGTGGGGCAAATTCAACATTAAAGAATCAGCCATGGCATTGACATCATTATCATTGCGGGTGGCTAATTTGCTGACAACAACACCATTCAAAATAACCGAAACAAGTCGGGTAATTCGCATTGGGTTTTCTTTTGCATTGCTGGATTCATACATATTGCGATTCATTCTTAAAAATTCTCCTGATTAATCTGAAAAAATTAAACAGGCGTTATTCTAACCCATAAACAGGCATATTTAGATTAGACTCTACTCAGAAACGAAAACCAGAAAGAATAATCCTTTTTTCGTAATAAAAAATTATTATTTGATTTTGCCATAATTGTAAAAGAAATTAATTGAATTCGTTGATCACATCAAGGAGTGAAACCCAAAGATTGGGTAATTACAGTACCAGCCAGATCCTTTTCGGAATAAAGTGAGACGGTCACGACCAGCGGGTGGCCGGCAGGGTTGTACGTGAACGGGTTGGAGTCAAAGTTGGAAACCAGGCCCGATTCACCGGTGGAAAGATCTCCCTGAGTTTGAGTTACAGTACAGCCGTCA
>PMIV01000213.1 GCA_003158355.1 Anaerolineaceae bacterium | reverse complement strand
CGGCGCAGATGACTCTTGCCGCCCTTCGTTCGCATTACAGTACCGGACCCGCTCAGGCGAAAACGTTTGGATGTTGCCTTGTGGGTCTTCAGTTTGAACTTGCCTGTTTTAAGCTTGCGTGGCACAGCGAACTCCTCTCAACAAAATTTCGGTTGGTTACGCAACCGCCGATTATAACAGATATTTGCTGAATATCGGGAGGGGATTACCCTTCCGTGGGTGTTTGTTCTTGCCCTTGTTCCGGCGCTTCTTTTTCCGCTTCGACTGCTTTCTTCTTGGCGGGTTTGGTCGGGCTGATCACCATTCCCATTGTACGGCCTTCCATATTGGGGGCCTGTTCGATGGCGCCTACATCCGAAAGTTCTTCGGCGATCTCTCTCAGATCTTCCAGAGCGATCTCAGGATAAGTGATCTCGCGGCCGCGAAAACGCACGGTTACCCGAACTTTATTTCCTTCCAGCAGCCATTTTCTCGCGTCACGGGTCTTAAATCCACGGTGATGTTCATTGGTTTTTGGTCTGAGCCGAATTTCTTTCACTTCGATCTTGGTTTGAGCTTTGCGTGCTTCTTTTTCTTTTTTCGTTCTCTCAAACAGGAACTTGCCAAAATCCATTACCCTGCACACTGGCGGCTCGGAGTTGGGAGCAACTTCGACGAGGTCCAAATCTGCATCGCGGGCAATTTGAAGGGCTTTTTGAATCGGTACGACCCCAATGTTCTCATTGGCCGGCCCAATTAAGCGAACTTCGGCCACCCGGATCATCTCATTGACACGAAAAGTAGTTGTACTGATAGTTTTCTCCTTGAAGGATAAAAGTTAATATAAGCCCGTTGTTTGCGGGCTAAATCTTATAAATAATACCACATTAAAATGGGCTGCGTCAATAAAACAGAGTGAAATTTTAATTCAGTTTCGCCGAAATAAAGGTAAGGTGCCTGGTGGTTGCTTTGGAAACGTCAGCGTACACCCCGCGGTATTCCGCTGGCAGCAGCGCCGCGATCTGGTACATGATCTCTTCGGTCACTTCCTCGCGGAAGTCGCGTGAGAGGGTTTCATTGGCAAAATTGACCGTGAACGACCTCCCTACCTTGATGGTCATATCCGTCCGCCGCAGTAAGCGCAGATTGTGATTGACTTTTTCGTTGCCAAAAAACACTACCGGCAAAATGGGCACTCCGCTGCGCACCGCCAACAGCACAATGCCGGGGTAGCCCTTTTTTAACTTGCCATCGAAAGACCGCGTTCCTTCCGGGGCAATCAGAATGATCTTTTTTTCTTTTAATGCCGTCTGCGCCTGATGAAAAGCATCGAAATCGACCTCACCGCGGTGAATGGGGATGCCCTTCCAGATATTGAACAACAGGGCCATCGCTGGGTTATTCCAGGTTTCGATCTTGACAAAGGCCGTCATCCGCCGCGGATGCAGATGGGTGAACCCCACCGGCGCATCCAGAGAATTGATGTGATTCGTCGCCAATATCAACGGCCCCGACATTGGAATCTTGGCAATATCCCGGTCATCGATTTTCATCATGGTGCGTAAGATCACCTTCATGGGCGTATTGATCAAATTGAGAGCTAACGTCATTTAATCTCCTGAGTGATAATTGCCAGTTCAGACGGCAATACTTCAATGGAAATTTCTTCCCCGGCTTCGCACAGGGTCACTCCGTCGGCATGTGCCGGCAGACTGCCCTTGAGCGCACGTAGAGTGATTTTCTTCGCCCTGGGAGTGGTCACCGCCGGGTGTGTATCCTGGGTACCCTTCATTACCAGGCTCATCAAACCGGGCATTTGCCCGCGCGGGACTTCGCGCACGATCAATAGATCAAATAAACCATCATTGGGCTTGGAGTTGGGAGTCATCATAAAGCTGCCCCCCAAACGACGGCCGTTCATGGTGCAGATCATCAACGCCGGTACCACGCCGGACGACTTACCATCCAGCACCAATTCCACGGTGGGAGTTTTGTAATAGATGAACATTGTTTTAATGGCTGCCACCAGATAAGAGAGAATGCCGCTGATGCGCATTTTGGCAGCCACAAATCCGACCATGGCGTCAAAGCCCATGCCCACGCCGTTGCCAAAATACAACCCGTTCGGGTAGCGTTCGCTGAATACTCTGCCCACGTCAATGATCAACTGCGGGTCATTTGCCAGCAAATCGCAGGCCTCGTCCACAGTGGTGGGAATACCCATGCTGAAAGCAAAATCATTCCCCCGGCCCACCGGGATCGCTGCCATTACAGTGGATTTCTTTTTATTTTCACCGGCGGTCATAATACCGTTCAAGACTTCATTCACGGTGCCGTCACCACCCGATGCCACGATCACATCATAGCCTTCCGCCAGACCTTTTTGGGCCAGGCTGGTGGCATGTTCGGGGTACTCGGTCAAGACAAGCTTGTAATCCAGGCCCAGACGGGTGAGGTTTTCTTCAATGCGGGGACGCATGTGCAGACCATTCCCCTTGCCGGCAACTGGATTAAGGATGACGTAATAACGGGGCATACATTACTCCTGGCAAACGCAAAGATGTGAACTTAGCAAAAAAAGGGGGGCATCTATACATTCTAGCGGTACCTGCTTGGAAGGTCAAGGATGAAATAAGGTGAAAAAACGCAACCTTCTCTTTATTCTTTCAACCCCAATAGCGGTTGGAAGGTGCGGAAAATGGTCTTTCACGGGAGTCCGTACCCAACAAAAAGAATTCCCGGACTAAATCCAAAGTCCGGGAATGAACTTTTGTAAGCAAACAGGCTAGATCTTGCGCTCGATCTCGTCCAATGCCTGAGCGATAAAGGCTTCCAAAGACACAGCGCCGGGGTTCTCTCCGCTGCGCAAGCGCAGGGCCACCTCGTTATTCTCCATTTCTTTGTCGCCGACCACCAGCATGTAAGGAACCTTCTGTTTTTGAGCGTCGCGGATCTTGGAGTTCATGCGCTCGCTGCGGTCATCCACCTCAACGCGGATGCCCTTCTCTTTGAGTGCATCAGCTACCTTATGCGCGTACTCCAAATGGCGATCTGCGATCGGGATCAGTACAGCCTGCACAGGGGCCAGCCAGGCAGGGAAAGCGCCTGCGAAATGTTCGATGATAACGCCCAAGAAGCGTTCGGTCGAGCCGGTGACCGCACGGTGCAGCAGCACAGGAGTGTGCTCCTGGCCGTCCTCACCGATGTAAGAGCAGCCCAGCCGTCCCGGTTGGATGAAATCCACCTGGATGGTGGAAAGCTGCCAGTCGCGGCCCAGCACATCGCGGGCGATGAAGTCGGCCTTGGGGCCGTAGAAAGCAGCCTCGCCGGTGGCTTCAAAGTATTCCAAACCCGAAGCATCCATAGCCGAGCGCAGCGCGGTTTCAGCCAGCGCCCATTTTTCGTCGTCCTTCACATACTTGCCCGCTTTGCCGCGCAGCGACAATCGCACGCGGTAATTGGTAAAGTGATAGGTAGCCAGCACTTCCTTGATCACATCCAGGCAGCGTTTGAATTCTTCCTCGATCTGGTCAGGCGTGCAGAAGGTGTGGCAGTCATCCTGCGTCAGGCTGCGCACCCGGGTCAGACCGCTCAACTCGCCCGTTTTCTCATAGCGGTACAGCGTGGCAAATTCGCAGAAGCGCAGCGGCAGTTCACGGTAGGAATGCAGCCCCATCTCTTTATAGAGCGTCATGTGGCTGGGGCAGTTCATCGGTTTCAAGCGGAAAACGACGTCCCCATCCACCATGGGCGGGAACATGGCATCTTTGTAATTGTCGTAGTGGCCGGAGCGTTTGTACAGGTCTTCCTTCACCAGGTGGCCTGTCCACACGTGCTGGTAACCGTAGCGGGTCTGCACTTCACGTACATAACCTTCCATCAGATGACGCAGCATCTCGCCTTTGGGTGTGAACAGCGGCAGGCCGGGGCCGACATCATCAGAGAAATAGAACAAGCCCAGCTCTTTGCCCAGCTTGCGGTGATCACGCTTCTTGGCTTCTTCCTGGCGGAAGAGGAAATCTTTCAACTCATCCGGAGTGTTCCAGGCAGTACCGTAGATGCGCTGCAGCATGGGACGTTTTTCGTCGCCGCGCCAGTAAGCACCGGCCACGGAGAGCAGCTTGATCGCTTCAGGGTTGATCTGTTTGGTTGATTCCACGTGCGGGCCGCGGCACAGGTCGGTGAAAATGCCCTGAGTATAGAGCGAGATGACCGGTTTCTCTTCGGTGGGGTTGCCGTTCTCGTCCAGCTTGCCTGCTTCCAACCCGGCGATCAGTTCCAGTTTGTAGGGTTGGTCGGCAAAGACCTTCTTGGCCTCGTCGGCGCTGACTTCGCGGCGCGTGAAGGTAAGGTTGGATTTGACGATCTCTTTCATGCGTTTCTCGAACCCCTCCAGGTCTTCGGGGGTCAGCGGGCGCGGCAGATCGAAATCATAATAATAGCCCTCTTCAATGGCCGGGCCGATGGCGATCTTGGCGGTCGGGAACTTCTCGAGCACAGCCTGCGCCATGATGTGCGCGCTGGAATGGCGCACCCGGTAAACTAATGAATCTTCGTAACGTTCCTGTTTGATCTCTGGCATTCATTCCTCCATTGATTGGCTGGCACAAGCCAGGGCGGTAATTCGGCTGCACCAGATCTGATTAAAATAAAAACTCCCGCCCATTTCTGGGGCGGGAGAATACTCACGCGGTTCCACCCAGATTCATACTGGCGAATTCTTTGCCATGTACGATCTCGTTCGACCGATAACGGGGTCAACCGTGCCTCTTACTCAATCCACCCGGCTTTCGCATATGAGTGGGTTCTTTCAGAATTAAGCTCGCAGGGGGTTTTCACCGGTTTTTCTGCGGGAGGCTCTCAGCCAATGGCTTCCCTTTTCTGTCAAAAACCGACCGGTTACTCGTCCTGGTCCGCTTTATATCGATGGCACAGATTATAGTCTGTCCCAGTCGGAAAGGCAAGCCCTCTTAATTCTGTCCACAATTCTGTCATCGCCAACATCTTAATCCTGTCATCGCCGGTAGGGGCGTATGGCCATACGCCCCGGTTCTATCGGCGCCTGCAGAATTATCTATCCTCCAGCCAAAGCGAATCCCTCCCCCAACTAGCCGGATTGTTCTCGATATACGCCTCGATGTTCAAATATTCTTTTTCGCTTTGGATGATATGCTCATAATAATTGCGCTGCCAGACGAGT
>PMIV01000224.1 GCA_003158355.1 Anaerolineaceae bacterium | reverse complement strand
TCAAATCCTCTCGCCCCGACAAGTTTTGACAAAATAGCCGAAAAGACAATTTCATACGCACCTCATTTGAGAGCATCCAGAACGTTGGGATGCTCTTTTAGCACCTTTGCCAGAAGCTTAATTCCCTCGATATCGACGCCATAAAGTTCGTTATATTCGCGGCCTGGCTCATCGGCCATGCTCTCGATCACTGCCTGGACATCATCGCCGGTGAGTTCGGCATAGATCCTATCAGTGGTGCCGACGCTTTCGTGCATCAACATCTGGCTGATCGCTTTCAACTCTTTCAGATTCTTTGCCTTTTTGACTGCATAAACCGTGAAGCCGTGTCTGAGTTGGTGCGGATTTCGATATTTGATTCCAGCCATTTCGCACATGCAATGCAAACTTTTTTCGAGGATCTGCCGGCGCCCTTCTGATGCCTCGCGCTCTGCCAAAACATTCTCGCCGCTTCGGTCGATGGTTGCGCACCACAAAGAATCTTCTGGCAACAGCGACCGCACCTTATCATCCCAGGCTTTGACAATATCGAAGATCTCAGGCAGCGGCAAGATCGGAGTTTGCCTGGCTTTATGATTTTTTGTACGTACCCCTGAGGATGGGTATTGGTTGATCGTTCTCTTGTGAATGTCGATGCAACTGATCGGCAGAGTGACCAGTGCATCCGCGCGCATGGCTGAAAGGTAGCCCAGGCAAATGATGGCCTGTGCGCGCTCCTCGAACAGTGTTTTTACCTCAACTCTTGCTATGCGCAATATTTCATCCAATGGGAAGAATTCATGCGCTTTTACTTCGCTTTGGGTCCCGAATGCTCTGGCCGGCAAATTGGATTCAACCCAGGATGCACTGATCTTTCCATACTTTCTCGGCTTTTCCTGCCTGGCCCATTCGAAGAAACCGCGCACCACACTGCAGGTCGCCTTCATGGTGGTCGGAGATAGCGGTTTATCCTGACCGTCGCGGCGGGATGTTTGCAAATATACCGGGAAAGTGGGATCGATCTGGCGCGCCTGGTTGAACGCGGAGCTATCTGCCCATTCGAGCAAATGGTTGAGCTGCTCGCGCCGGCGATGGATGGTTTTGTCATCCAACTGCCGCACACGAGTGAGGTAGCTCAGATAGTCTTTTACGTCCAACCAGTTTTCGCGGTTGATCATGCGAGCGCTTCCTCAATTTTCGAACTTGCGGATTTCAATCTTGCCACTGTACCATTTTGGCGAGCTGCTGGATGTGGCAGAATAAGCAGATCTCCGCTCCATAGTTTCTGAATGACCTTCTCGTTTGCTTTTCCAAATGAAATAACAAGATCGGGTTGGTATTTTTCAAGAGCTTTTTTTATGTGTTCATCTTCTGGCGGGACAAATTGCCGTGGGTTATCTGTGATAAGCGGGCTACCCTCTTCCCAGATAATTTGATTACAAATATTCCTGCCAAAAGCATTCACTAATCTTTTCCCGGTAATACTCCCACCTGAAAAAAGCAGTAACTTGATCATCCTTATCCGAAACTCTTCATCATGTCTTGAATAAATTTCAGATAATTTCTCTGGATTTTTAACCCAGGTATTTTGTAGGAAAGCAATCACAACTTTTGGCATTTTTTACCTTTTTTTCAAGCCTCTGATAAATATTTTCAAAAATCCAATATTTATCCTTATCGTGAATCGACTTTCAGTTTCGCTAATTAAAGTGGAAACTTCCTCTTTTCCAAACCCAATCCAAAATCTGAATAAAACAATTTCAAGATATTTACCAAAACTAATATCAAAAATGATATGTTTTTTTGCTTTTTCTTTTATGCTTTTAAATTCATCAATGACAAATAAATTACTTTTCATAGGGCCTACTTTCTCAACAATCAACATAGAAACTCATCTTGTTTTATTATTGGCTCCTTCAAATTCTCCAATGTTTCAACGGGAACTATTTCACCGCTTTCGAAGAACCACATCATTTGCATGAACTTTCCATGATGGAATCTGCATAGATCCATATCTTCTGGACCGTAAACCTCGTCGGCGTTCAAAGGCTTTCCGCATAATTCGCAATGAGAGACGATTACATCATTAAAGGGAAGATACTGGCTTTTCATTTCTTCACCTTTCCACTCGCCAACCGGTTGACCTTGCCGCCGCAGACTGAGCATACGCCGTACACCATCACCAGGTTACGTTTCAACGTGCGCCTATGCGCATCTTCCATCTTTACCACCGCATTGCAGCGGACGCACCAAGCTTCATCTTCTTGCAGCGTGAAAGCCTTTTCCTTGTTCAACTCATTGATCGCCCGCGCCCAGGCTGCAAAGGATGTGCCGTGGATCCAGATCTGGCCGCCCTTTTCGCGCCGGTGAGGACATCCCGCGTGCAGGTACGTGTTGTAGATCACCCACAGGCCGATGTTGAGTTCCTCGGCAATCTCCGACGGCTTGTATTCCATATCCAGCAGCCGGCTGAGCCGGATGATCTGCGGACGCTTGAATACCGGGCGATCTGTGGCATCACTGAATTTGCGCAACCTGTTCACGAACCTTTCTCACCACCACCGACCACAAGAATCCCTTGACCACGGCGTCTTCCCAGCGGCCTGCTCTGAAATTCGAGGATGGACTGACTCTGACATAAAAAAATTTGATGCCGTCCACTTCCATCGGAAAGATCACGATCTCGCCGTAATCGTTGTTGATGATGAACTCCAGCATGTCGATGAGCAGGCTGCCGCCATACTTGATCGGATCCTGCTGCGCCGGCGTGGGTTGATCGATCCACTTGGACACGTAGTCCGCACGGTGCTTTATCAGTTCCAATTCCGCGACTGCCTTTTCCCAGGCCTGATTGCGACCCAAAGCGGTGATCTCACCGAGATGGTTCTGAGCTTCTTTCCAGAGAGCATCGGTCGCCTTTCGGCGGGCATCATGGCGGCGCATTTCTTCAAGCTGGAATTTTTCTTCAGGTGTCATATTGATCAGCCTTCGACTTTCTTGAACTCGATCACCCACACCCAGGGATTACCGATAATGATCCACGGTTTTCCTCTAAATTCGCGCGTTTCGTGAACATCCTCCCACGGGTAAGATTCATAATGATCAATTATTTTGACAATACCAAATAGATTTTTAGTCTTATAAACCGGTTTTGGTTTGGCATTGATTGAATTCCAAAGTTGGCGATACCACTCTATAGCACTTTCGAAAAGTGGTTCAAGGTTCTTTGAAAAACCTTCTGCCATCGCGTCCTCTTCTGAAATATCCTGTACCCGTTCCACCCGGACGTTTGTAATCTCGAGGAGGATGCGGCTGGCCCAGCGTGGCATAAAAATGGATGGCCGTTGCCGTGTAGGAACCTTTTCACCGTGAAAGTCAAAATATTCATCACCCTCTGGTTCTGCAAACCCTGCTTTTATACAATCATCTGTACAATCTATCCAATATTGCAAATATTTATCTTCATCATAATTGCTTGAATCACCAGGTGCTTCAAGGGTTTTCCCATCAGCTTGGTATTCAATGGAATAAGGCATTCCTTCATGCCAGCCAACAATACGCCACGTTTCTCTCACCCATAAATGATCTCCTACACTTCCGTTTCCGGAGAACAGGCTGCCAAAGGTGACCGATCTACTCATCGGCATGCCCGGCCTCCTAAAGATAATCAAACAATGTCGGCGACAGGGTTTGTTCTTCCTGTTTTTTGCAGTAGTGCACGCCGGCATTGTAATAATCCTGGTTGAGCTCGATGCCATGGCCGAAGCGCCCCAGTTTGATGGCGATCACCGGCACCGTGAAGAGACCGGCAAAAGGATCCAGAACGATGTCGCCGGGGTTCGAATAGAGGTTGATGGTGCGCTCAACAATATCGAATGGCAGCGGGCAGATGTGCTTTTCTTCCCGGCCACGGCTTTGCTCTGAGTTGAGTGTGCGCATCGAGATTACGTCATCCCAGACCAGCTCTGAGGACGACCGGGGTGGATCGTAAAACCACGACGCCGGCAGGTTGTTGTCTTTCTCCATCTTTTCCAGTTTGTTCACGTGGGTCTGATAGTCGTAAAGTTCGCCCGGGAAGAGTGGAGTGTTTCCGTCAGAACGCCAGAAGCTGTGAGCATCCACCTGCCAGCGCGCCCGGCTGTAATCATCCTTGCTTTTGGTCACCGGTTCATCCGCATAAGCATCGGCGTTATCGCTCGGAGCCTTGCGGAAAAGCAGCAGATATTCCGGCAGTCCGCTGCCCATTTTGGAGGCATCCTTCGTCATTTCGGTGTAGCCCAGCCGGTAAGTGGCGGCATTTTCGCGCACCACATCTGTCACGATCGTGCGCCGTCCCTCGTACAGCCNNACAGCCACCCGGACGCCCGAAAGGCCATCACGCACTGATCAGAGAAAGGCGCCACTTCCAGAATTCCGCTCCTGGTCTGGTGACCGTAGAGAATGCGGTCCTTCACGTGGATGGCTGCCAGTCGCCCCGGTTTTGTCACCCGCAGCAGGTCAGGGATGAGATATTCCATCTGCTTCCAGAATTGATCGTCAGTTTGGTTGTGTCCAAAGTCCTCATAGCTGACGGTATATTCATAGTGGTTTCCGAACGGGATGGAGGTATGGATTAAGCCGGCGTAGTTGTCGGGCAGATTTTTTACCTCGACCACGCAATCGTTATTGACTGCCTTGAAAAGTTTTCCAGTGACTTCCATACGTTGCACTCCAATCGTTCGGGTGAGACCGTTCTTAATGGCCAGATGCGACAAGCCGTACTGCTGAATGATGGACTGCATCCTCTTTGAGAGCTGATCGTGCTGTGCCCATTTCCGCTGCAGGGTTTTGATCACATCGTCTTCGCTTTCCGAGTAGATGATGTGTACGTCGACCGGGTGATCCTGCAAAAAGCGGTGAGTTCGGTGGATCGCCTGGATGAAATCCTGAAACTTGTAGTCGACGCCCAGGAAGATATTGCTGTAGCAGTGCCGCTGGAAGTTGCACCCGGATCCTGCAATCTCCGGTTTGGTCGCCAAAATTTTGATCTTGCCGTGCGTGAAATCGAGGATGCGCTGCTCTCTCACTTCCAGTTCCTGAGAGCCGTAGACTGTGATTGCTTCCGGGACGGTTTTTTCGATGGCTTCGCGTTCAATTTCGAGGTTGTGCCACAACAACCAGGTGCGGTCTGGATTCTCGGCCATGATCTCTTGCATTTTTTCTACGCGGGCAGAGAGCGTGGCTCGTTTCTCGGCTGAGGCTTCCCTCACGCCGCCGGCTGCATCGAGAATCAGGCGGTGCTGGCCTTTGCTATCCATTTGGGACCATGCCCGCGTCTGATCGACCGGAAGCCGGTGCCAGTAAACACGCATTTCGGGCAGGTCATAGCCTTCATCCGAGTAACCGAGGTCGGACGGTTTGGAAAGGAACAACGCCCAAGAACTCACCCACATCCAAAACGCCTCGGCCTGACTTTCCATCAAGGTCAGATGGCCGGCTTCGGCACTGTCGCGCTTGAAAAACCGCGTCAACGCCTGACCCTGATCCATGATGCCGAGAAAATCAGCGTAATAGATCAACTCTTTGAGGTCATTTGGCGAGGGTGTGGCCGTGCAGACGAATCGATAAGGCACGTCTTTGAAGATGGATCGAAAGACCTGCGAGGTCTTCGAGCCCAGGGAGCGCAGCACCGAACCTTCATCGAGTGATACGCCGCAAAAATGGTTGTGCTTGCTGATATTGCCATCACGCACCCGCTCATAGTTGGTGATCAGGTAGTTTTTTCCTTCAAACATGGCCTGCGTGATCTCTTCATCGTTGCGGACGTACTGCCAGGTCATGCCCAGCGCCGGCCCGTCTTCTTCGGTGAACTGGTGCTTCACTCCGAGCGGGCAGATCACCAGAAACGGATAGAGGTTCGGGTTACTCTCGGGGGACATGTAAATCGCCCTGGCCAACTGGCACTGAATGCGCGTCTTGCCCAGACCAAAGCTCATTGCGATCAAAGCCCGTCCCAACCCCGCTGCCCAACGGATGGCATCCGATTGGTGTGGTTTGTTACCGATGTTGAGCCAGGAGTCATCTAGTGCAAAACCAGATTCTTTTGCGATAACGATCTTTGACTGCAAGAATTTCTGATAATCAACTTTGGTCTGGAAGTCCATTTTCTCTTCTCCCTATCCCAGGTGTATCGGCATGATCAAAAAGCGCATCCGGTCAGAAGGATCGATGCATCTCAGTTCCAACGGTGAGTTTGATGAATTCAAGAGCAGTTCAACCTCTTCGGTACTAATCTTCTGCAGCGCCTCAACCAGGAAATTCACGTTGAAGGCGATCTTGAACGGGAAACTGTTGAATTTTTCAGCATCGAGGATTTGCGTTTTCGCGCTGATCTTGGTCTCGATGCGCTCCAACTCAAGTTTGGATTCCAGTTCGACCCGGTCTTCATAGATCTCAAAAACAATTGAGTTCTGCCCGCCGACGATCTTTTCGATCTGTTGGAATGTGCGAAGGAACGAAAGCAGCGGCCAGGTCTGGACGGTCACGCTCAGGTTGGAACTCTTGGGGAAGATCACTCTGAATTCGGGGAAATTCCCGTCGCCCAGTTCGAACACGACCAGCGTGTCGTCACTTTTGAGGTACATTCTGGAGCCAATGACGGTGAAGCTGCTATCCAAACCGATCTGGAGCTGGTCCAGATAAGCCAGCACTCTGGCCGGGATCAATCCCTTGAAGCCAACGATGTCGCAGGGCAGCCAGGCGATCCTGAAACCGTCAGTAGCAGCGACGGCGTCGTTATCGACATAAACGCATTGCAGCACCGGGCACGCATCATCCTGCGAGGTGAAAGACCTGACCCTGCGGGTACATTCGATCAACTCTTTGGCTGGATGGAATTCCGCCAGCGGTGTCAGCGCATCAAACCCGCTGAAATAGAATTTTTCATCGTTGCGCACGCTGATCTGGATGCAGGTATCGGGGTCGAATAGGATCGAGAGATAATTCCGATCCAGGCTAAGAGTGATCACGTCCGATTTTATGGCCCGGATGATCTTGGTAAACTCCCTGGCGTCGGTGCAGAAAACAAATTCGTCACTGATCTCGGCCTTCACCTGCTTTTGCACCCCGATTTCAAGATTGGTGCAGGCCAGGTTGAGGGTGCCATTCGGATTGCTGGAGATTTTTACATCCATCAATCCATCGATACCTTTGTGGGCACATTTCGAAACTTCTCTCAGCGTCCGATACAATTCGTTGCGGTCAACTTTCGCGTTCATACTCTGAACTCCTTGTCTGAAAATTACTTTTTGCGATTGATCTTCCGGCTCTTCGCTGCGATTTTGCGTAATTTTTTCGTCTTTGGATCTTCTTTGTGCTGGTTCGATGAAATGGTTGAGAAAACCCGCGGAGGGTTCATCATTCGTTTCCAAAATTTAACCAGTATTTCATATCGATCTTTTGGTGCCCAAATATTTTCTTGCTTCTTGTGCATGGATAATCCTCCAAAAATAATTTGATCTACCCGCCGTTCCCCATCACCGCCGGCTCTTTTGGAACTACCTCAGGCAGGCCGTCCACCCAAAGTTCCAGAATCACGGTCGGGTCCACCAGGTAGCCGCGCAGATACTGTTCCAGCTTGGCTTTGATCGTGCGCCGGATCAGAAATTCGACTGCGTACCTATTCATTGCTTTCACGAGGATGGTCTTGCCTTCAACGCCACTCACTGCCAGGTTGCTCACGTAGGCGTCAAAGTCGGCCTTACTGATACCGTCAGAACGCAGACCGCCGGTGGCATAGTTCCAGGCGCTGCGGGCTTTTTCAAGGGTCAGTTCAGAGGAGGACAGGTCAGCGGTTTTTTGAGCCACCGGCTTTAAGTTCTCTTTTTCTTTATCCTTATCCTTCTCTTTATTTTTATCGTTATCATTATCGTTATCTTTATAACAAGGTAAAGGTAGTCCAGCAGGTAGGCTAGCAGGTACAGGATCAGGTACAGAATTCTTTTCTTTCGAGAAACCACCGGCCAGATCCCAGTTCTTTGTGATGATCTTCTTGCCCGGGCCGGTGTAGCGCCAACGATCCGTCCAACCTTCGGGCGCCGGGTAGTTGCTCTCTTGCGCCCATTGCATTTGCTGGTATACCCACCAGTTTATAATTTGGATGTAGGTCTTGCCCTCGACTTTGTAAATATTGATGAATGGATCCGCGCCGCTGGCCAATGTGTCCAGGTCAGCCTGAACCTGTGCCGCGGGGATATCGTCGTACGCCCAAACCGCGGAGCGTACCGCCGTCGCCGTGCCCACCTGCCGACCCTGATCATCTGCCACCTCGATCAATCCCTGGAAGAGGTCGCGGCACTCGAAGTTCAATGCCCCGAACGTCTCGCTGCGGCGGATCTCTTCGATGATGGTTCGGCCTTTCTTCACGCTTCCACCCCGGTCGCTTCGAGGCTGAGATTGATCACAGCATCGTAGGTGTGGTGATCCTCATCCACCTTCGTCACTTCGCCGGCGAATTTTTGGCCGTTGCCCCGGCTGATGCAAACAACTTCTTCACCAACCTTCGGCAATGGCTTATCTTTGCGGACGTAGATCCCGAATGGAAAAGTTTTCTTTCCCGCGGCGGGCGTCAGGTGAGTGCGTGAAATGATCTGTCTCATCATTGAATACCTCGTTTATTGCTGTGATTGTGCTGAACTCAAACTCATTTGGTCGCCGGGGCACCAGATATCGAAAGCTTGGTTGACTGATTTTTCCTGCTCCAACATGTTGATGGCCGGATCGTGCAATTGCACCTGCAGGTAGTCTTCCTTTTCTTTGGCATCTTTGAGCAGCCAGTACCCGCCATTTTTCCCGCCGGTGCCGGCAATGGGGATACCTTTGGTGCGGCGCATCTCACTGATGGTCAGGCGGATGGTTCGTTCATCCTGTTTGAATCCCTGTGCATGCACCTCATCTACCAGGGCGGTGCGCGAAATGATATTCTCGCGGCCTACGTGGTAGAGCACCACCCGGATGATCGCCATTTCCAGCGCATCCGTCACTCCACTGAGCGCCTGGTTCATCGAAAATCCGATGTTGAGGGCGGTCTGCTGATATCCGCTTGGGTGATTGAGAGATTTCTTCATTCATACCTGCCTAAAAGGTTTGGAGGGGAGGATCTCTCCCCTCCAGAGTCCAGAGTAGCCGTTGACGGGACGGCGGGAGGCAAGCAAAGGGGAGAATGCCCTGGCTTGCCCGTCCGCCGTCTTCAACCTGCTGCCAGCGAAACGGATGTGGGGAGATATGGGGTAAGATCATCCGCGATTTGGATTTCGATAGGTTTCAACTCGGCGCTTCGCACGATGCTGATGGCCGGATGGAACTCAGTTGTGAAGGGATATTTGTAGAGGAAGTTCCAGCAATTGCGTATCAGGTCACCAGTGAGAACGATGGTCAGCATCGAATCCGCCATCTGCAAAAATGGTGCTTCCGAAGGATTTTGCAGGCGTTCACGCGCCAGCGCCAGTTGTTTCACGTAGGTGGCGATGAGTGCGAGGTCTTCGTTTGCTTGGTTGTACGTTTGAGGATTGTCAGTCGTCATGTTTTTACTCCGGGTAAGTTTCCGGGCAGGTTTGGGTGGAGGCTCCTGCCCGGAGGTTTTGTCGGTACTCTCCCGACTGTCAAGCCGTTCTTTTGCTCTACTGGCTCCAGGCTTTCTTATGCCGCGATTACCGCGTCAGCAATCCCGCCGGCCTACTTCTGTCACTGTTGCGCCGGATTCTTAGTTTTTAACGAGTACCTCTCCAGGGTGACATAGAAAAATGTTGGGCCACAGAAGCCTCGAACTTCCGTTACGGTGGCGAAAGGAGAGAACTCCACCGCTGCTATTCCAGCGCCCAAAGTTACTCAAGTTCACCGCTCTCTCTCGGCTGCCGCGCCGCGTAAGGGTTTATACCCAATGCTTGCCGACGTTAGCCTGCCTTCGTGAAACGGAGGCGTGCCTAAGGGCTTGTGTGGATGGGAGGTATCGGACCTTCGACCTGCTGACCTTCATTCAGCCGCTCTACCAACTGAGCTACATCCACAATTTCCAGTTTCAAAGAACATCCCATTATTTTTGTGACTCCCCGGAGCGGATTGAGGGGGGCAACCCACTCCGGGGATAGTAGCGGGGGTCAGATTCGAACTGACGGTCTCTGGGTTATGGGCCCGGTGAGGTGGCCTCTCCTCTACCCCGCAATGCCTGCACCCCAGTTTGTAGGGGGTGTGAATGCAGCTCACCAGCTTTGACGGAGCTGTCTTGCATTTCCTACCTCTAAACGAACCGGCGAACCGGTGAGCTACCTAGATCCTGACCATCAAACTTGAATCTGGAACCCGTGTTGGAGCACCATTTCTCTCGAGCAGCCGCAGGCTTTTTTGCAATGCCAGCGCGGCATCCAACACTTGATTACTGACTTCAGGAGGAATCTTGTTACTCACGGATTCCAGATTCTCTGCTGCCTTGTTGATGAGTTCTGCTGCATTGTCGCGGTCGTCATCCGCCATGTGCCATTTCTGTCTTGGTGACATACTCCGTACTCCTAAATCTTTTCCCGATTACTTCCCTTTTTGAACCTTTTTCGTGCTTTTTGTAAACCTATTGCTAATTTGTGCTAACCTGTTCTGTAGATCGAACAGGAGAATTAACCAATGATTCGTCAACCCGTAAAACACCATCCCGCCCCTGGGCCGCCACCATACGCTTTTCCATTGCTTCACCAACCACCTTTCGCATGGCCGCGGATTCAGAAGAACCGCCCATTTGTTTGGCCTCTTCTTTGATGAATTCGATATGCTTTTCTTCAAGAACGTAAGATGCTGTTTTCATTGATCTTTTTCCATTCTCTTTTACCACGTTGTTGTTTATTACTACGTAATATATTAGCACGTCATTTATTGAATGTCAATAGGGTATTTAGAAATTACTTATCAACTTGTATAATTGGGGAATGATGATGGAATTTTCAGAATGGATCACAAGAAAATATATTGAATGGCGCGGCGATGCAATTGGTCAAGATAGGTCAATCACAGAATTCGCAACTACGCTTCACGTTTCCCAAAGTTTGATGACTCAATGGATGAAGAAAGGCGGCAAAAAACCGCGCAATCAGGAAACGATCACAAAATTATTAAATGTGTTTGGAAATGAGGTTTATGAGGTTTTGGGTTTTCCAAAACCCGATTATGAAGAAGTTAACATTTCATCACTTCCAGAAGAGTTGCAGAATCGTTTTAAAACCGCGATGAGCGAAATCGACGAGGCGCTCAAAGAACGAGAATTGTCATCAGAATCAGAGGAAGGCATGTCTGTAATTCGTGAAACATTTGGTAAATATGGTTTCGCAGTAACGATAAAAGAAAATTCAGGGTAATTTACATCGGCTATAATTAAAATCATCTGGGATGTCCTCCTATGATTTATTATAGAACACTAATTCTAGTTTTGCAAGAATGAAAGGCGGGAAAAATGAAAAAATCCATTTCGATTATTATTTTGGTTTTATTCCTTGCCGGCTGCGCCCCAACGGCCGAGCAAGTCCAGAAGGCTATTGCCCAAACTCAGACAGCAATGCCAACAAACGCCCCAGTAGCAACCACAATACCAACGTCAATCATTTTACCTTCTCCAACGTTTGAAGCTACATCAACTGAATCAATAGTTGAAATTAACCAAGAATTAAAAGGTGCATTAGCTAAAGAAATTTCATCGCTTGATGGAGTTCAACAATTGGATCTAATAAATTTTGGAAATAATTCATTGACGATAGAGGTAAAAACTGCTTGGGAAAGTCGTGATAATCAGTCGGATGTTTCATATCAAATTATTCAAATAGTTAGCTATCTTTGTTCGCATTTGAAACAAGACTATTTTGAATATGTTTTGGGAGGTACAACTCCAAAATTTATTATTACGACTTATTCAAAGACTGGTCATTATAAATATCAATCAATTACCGATTATGATACTTGTGTTCAAGTCGGCAATAAGGAAATATCTTATAGCGGTTGGGTCTCCGCTTCAAACGCAGGTTTCAAATGAAAAAGATAATTTCACTCATTATTTTAGTTTTATTAATTGCCAGTTGCGCACCAACTGCAGAACAAGTTCAGAAGGCTATTGCCCAGACTCAAACGGCAATGCCAACCTCAACCCCAACAATCACACCGACCTCATTGCCAACACCCACAAAAACACCTGCAGAAACTTCAACTCCTACTCCAAATTATTATTTGGAAACAGGATTTTGTGTAATGATGGTTGGAAAAGTTACAGGCGACCTGACCGATGTTCCTGGGTGTGGGCCAAAAGAACGAGAACAGGTCTATCTTGGCGTAAATCAAGCATTGACAGTTACTTTTAATAATCATATCAGTGATCGCCAAAATTATTGTGCTCTTTTCAAGCTAGACGGTACTTTTGTGATGTCGGATATGGATACGACCGGGAGCGGAAAAGTAACTTGTTATGTGAAATAAAGATTATTGGAAGGAAGCTGAAACTCTTGCCTCGATACAATATGAGAAAATAAAAGAAACTTATAAATAAAAAATGTGAAATATCAGATTTTATTCTATAAAGGGGGTAAAAATGCAACTTAAACCACCACCATTACCAGTCACTCAGAAAAAACGTACTTCAACTGCCCGTTATCTTGCCGGCGCTGCCGTAGGACTTGTTTCCATTCTCA
The DNA here is from genome assembly GCA_003158355.1 of Anaerolineaceae bacterium. Lineage (GTDB taxonomy): Bacteria > Chloroflexota > Anaerolineae > Anaerolineales > Anaerolineaceae > UBA6107. Next base: position 1,252 of record PMIV01000224.1, on the reverse strand, counting down.
TGTTTTACGGTATTATCCAGGCGGCTTTCTCATCTGGGACGCCAGTCACTCCCACGGAAACACCAACGGTCATCCCCTCTGCCACTTTCACCCCAACAAATACCTTTACGGTCATTCCCACAGAAACCTCAACTGAAGTTCCGACGATCACGCTGACTCTTACGCTTGCGCCGACAAGAACGCTCCTACCCACACTCACCCGCACACCGCGGCCAACTACGGTACCTCAACCCACTGCAGTCCCGCAGCCTACATCTCCCCCAAACGAAAGTAGTTTGGGTTCGGCACCTGTTGTAAATCCTACTGGTGCCACGGCTCAATGCCGTGATGGAACATTAAGCTATTCAGCTCATCGCAAAGGAACGTGTTCACATCATGGCGGTGTGGCAGTCTGGTATTGATTGTTTTCCCGCAACCCCAAAGGTTGCGATAATCTCAATTATGTTAACCAATAAGAGCCGACATCACTGCCGGCTCTTATATTTCATCCAACACAACGTTTCATTCTTTCTATGGCAATATTATAATATTCTTCACCCAACTCGATCCCGATAAATCGCCGCCCCATTTGCAGCGCTGCCACCCCGGTGGACCCGCTCCCCATCGTATTATCCAGCACCCACGCTTCTGGATCTGAGAAAGTTTGGATCAAATAAGCCATCAAAGAAACCGGTTTTTTGGGTCGGATGTCGTTTAGTAACCTCGGAATCAAACTCCAGCACCGAGCGCGGATAGTGGGTATAGCTGACGTGGCGTACCCCTTCGGCCTCCCGATTATAGATCCTGCACCTGGTATTCTTTCGAGTTCGATTGACCCCAACCAGTCCCTGCGGATGATAGACCATCTTTGTGGTCTTTGCCGGCGAGAATACGATCACATTTTCATGGGCTCGCAGCGGTTGATATCTTGCATTCAAGAACCCAGTCACGGTGTTTTTCTTCCAAACCAGTTCATACCTAAACCAATCCAGTTTTGAGTTGATCAACTTTGTAGTGAATGGTTGACTCGCCGTCAGCACTACCACTCCGTTCGGTTTGAGCAGCCGCTCATATTCAGACCAAAGCCGGTCAAAAGGCAGCACCCTATCCCATTCACACGCGGTCACTCCATAAGGTAGATCTGCAAGCACCAGGTCAATGCTGCCGGCTTCCAACTGCGGCATAACCTTCAGACAATCCCCTTGATACAACCTTGCCCCACCAATAATATCCATCCCTCACCTCTACCAATATTAGAACATTATTTCTGTTA
>PMIV01000278.1:18608-20269 GCA_003158355.1 Anaerolineaceae bacterium | reverse complement strand
TCGCCACTCTCCAGGCATCCTATGCAGAAAAGCCAGAAGCTTCTCTCAAAGATAAATTCTTCGCCTCAGCACTTGGAAAAGTGATCAACAAACTTTTAGGGCACTAGTACTCCGTCAAACATCATTCTATGGAATCTTTGAACTTATATTCAGAACAACTATATGCCTAACCGAAATCATATTTTCATGTTTGCCGGGGTACTAGCCTCTTTGCCTTCAATTTATTAATTATGGAAAACCTCGTAGAAATTCATCAGGCAACCAGGCCCGAATTATCCCAAATTGCTTCATTTATCGCTTCAGCCTCGGTGATCCATCGGCATCTGGATTGGCGAAATACACTTGAATGGCTGGGGAGTTCGCCCTTTTTAATTCTTTCTGATTCCAAAGAGATCCAGGCAATCCTGGTGGCTGCTCCAGATCCGCCCGGTTTTGCCTGGATTCGTTGTTTCGCAGTGGGAAAGAATATATCTCCAGATTCAGCGTGGAGCCTTTTATCAGCCAACGCAGAAATTACACTCTCTGCCGAGAATGCCAGAATGGCGGCGGTTGGACTACAGGAATGGTTTAGCCGACTGTTGGTTCGGCATGGTTTTGCGATCAAACAAAAAATCGTCGTTTTGGAGTGGAACCATCATTTTATTGTTCCAATCGAATCGCAGCAGCAGATTTATACCCGCCCAATGGAAAATTCAGATATACCGGAAGTCAGTGAGGTGGATCGGCTTGCTTTTGAGCCGCTATGGGTGAATTCACAGACATCTTTGCAAGCCGCATTTTTACAGTCCAGCCATGCTACAGTCGCTGTATTGAATAGTAAGATCATTGCCTATGAATTGAGCACATCTGCCCAATTTAATGCCCATCTGGCCCGCCTGGCTGTTCTGCCTGAATTTCGCCGCCAGGCAATTGGCAGGGTCTTAGTCAATGAAATGCTCACCTACTATTCTCAAAAGGGAATTTTTCAGGTAACGGTAAACACTCAAAATGATAATCTGGCTTCCCTGCATCTTTATAAAAGCGTTGGTTTCAGACCGACATTTGAAGAATATCCGGTTTTGTTTAAATAACGATTTCCAGCCGACTAAACTTCTATTATCAACACTAATTACTGGACAAAGTTTTTGCTTTATGAGAAAATTCATCAATCCTTGGAGGAACCTATGGGAAAACGTGATACAGTAAAAAAACACCGCAATCAACAGAAAAAACAGGATATGTGGGTGATCCTGATCATTTCCATTCTCGCAATTGTAATCATCGGAGTGATCGTAGTTTCTAAGCTTCCCAAACCCACGGCTACATTGCAAACCACTGCCAAACCTAACGAAAACGGGTTAAATATTGGTGATCCGAACGCACCTGTAAAAGTGGTGGAATTTGCCGATTTTCAATGCCCTTATTGCCAGTTGTACTGGAAAGAGCTGGAACCAACAATTATTAGCAAATATATTTCCACCGGCAAAGTCTATTACACATATTCACCGATGGCTTTTCTGGGGCAAGAATCCACTGATGCAGCAGTTTCAGCATACTGCGCCAATGATCAGGGAAAATTCTGGGAATACCGGGATTACATCTTTACAAATCATACCGGTGAAAACGTTGGCGATTACACTCAATCAAAACTGCTTGACTTTGCCAAGAAACTTAACCTGAAT
>PMIV01000278.1:0-18602 GCA_003158355.1 Anaerolineaceae bacterium | reverse complement strand
TCGTTCCTTGTAAACGATAAAGTCTATGATTCCTCTACTTTGCAACAAGCGATTGATAATGCCCTGGCCGGTAAATAAAAAATTAACTCTAGTTTACAGTTTTAATACTGGACTTCTGAGAATAAGCCGTTTTACAATAACCGAAGATCCTTAAAGTAAAAGTCTGCCCTAAAAAACAATTAGAGCAGACTTTTTTATTTTTTCAAATGACGTTATTTGAACAAACTGACGATCCAAACGATCAAAGGAGCGAATAATAGCGCCGGCAAGAAACTGCCCGTACGAATTTTTTTAATTTCCAACAGACTGCTGATCGCAATAGCAACCAGAATCACTCCTCCGGCAGCGCTGAGCTCATTCATCATGCTGGTGGTGATCACATTCTGAACCGTCCCTGCCAATAACGTAATAGCTCCTTGATAGAGCAGAACTATAGCTGATGAGAAAAGCACACCTACCCCCAGACTGGACGCAAAAGCCATCGCGGCAAAACCATCCAAGATCGATTTTACTGCCAGGGTATTATAGTTTCCAGTCAACCCATCCTGTATAGAACCTAAGATTGCCATTGGCCCGACACAAAACACTAAAGCAGCAGTCACAAACCCTTTGATAAAATTTTTGTTTTGCCCTTCAGTTTTTTTATTGTTGAAGCGTCCTTCCAGCCAGATCCCCAAATGCATCAGGCCATCTTCAATGTGCAGCCATTCGCCGACCAAAACACCAATCAATATGCTGCCAAGAACGATCAAAGAATTTTCCGTCTTTAGAAAAAGAGAGACACCATAAACCAGAGTAAAAAGCCCTAATCCTGCTATCACGGTATCTTTCAATCGCTCACTGAGTTTTGCTCCAAGAAGGAGACCCAGTCCACCGCCCACCAAAATTGTTGCTACATTAAGTAAGGTCCCGATCATCACGCCGCTTTCGTATACTTAAATTTTTGCAAATCATCTTTTTTTGAAAGTTTTACTTCCAATATAAATAGCAATGAAGAAAGGCGATTGAGATAGCGTAATATTTCTGGATTCCCGATCGCAGAAAGTTCATTAAGTTCCACTGCCCTTCGTTCGGCTCTTCTGGCAACTGAACGGCAAATATCAAAAGAAGCAGCTTGCTGTGTCTCTCCGGGAAGAATAAACCCTTTTGGCATCTCTGTCTGGCTGCCAATCTCTTCCAACATTTTTTCTAAAAAAGAAACTCTTCCCTCACTTAGTTCAGCATTCTGGATCTTTGAACCGGAGAGGTTTGCCATTTCAGCCATGATCGAATACAGGTCTCTCTGTACCGTCTCGATCATTGAGTATATTGATTTATCCTCGATCAGGCATTTTGCGTTGCCCAAAAAAGAATTTAATTCATCCACGGAACCGATCGCCTCGATGCGCGCATCTGCCTTTGAGATCCGCCCATCACCCAAATACCCTGTCGTTCCGTCATCCCCCTTACCAGTAAATAATATTGGCATTAATCCACCTCCCGGCCGCTCAAATCAGGAACAGTCGAAGTTCATCCACTTCACGATATGAAGCGGCAACCTTCATTATAAATTAAAGAAGGTTGCCTGGTTATTTCAATAAACCGTGAATAAGGTGTCAATACTTCGAACGGCTCTTGAACACCTTTTTAATTTAATCTCTGTTATTTGGCAGGTGTTGCCGTTCCATTCGTTGCGCGTTTCGAAACCAAATACCAGGAAGAGACAGAAGCGAAGCGATCACCTGTGCTAAATAGAGGCCCAACAGAAACACCTTGCACTTGTTTATCTACTGCGAAATTGTAAACCGGGTAAAACAGCGGCAGAGCCGGGTTTTCTTCGGCAAATAGATATTGAAAATTATGATAGAGGCGAATACGCTCATAAAAATCTGTGGTCACCCGCGCTTGTTCCAATGTATCACTCACAGTGCGATCTGACCATTGTGAATAATTNNGCCTGATACCCGCGTGAATCCAATTTATCGCTGATAAATTTATCGGTCGGAACTGCTTCCAATGTTACATTCACATTGATCGCTTTCCAATCTGACTGAATTCTTTCAGCAATTTTTTTGTGCAGGTCATCATCCGGGTAAGAAAGGACAAATTGCAGAGCTGTATCGCCGTTCTTGCGGACCGGATCAGTATCCCCGGTAACGACATATCCCTGTTCTTTTAATAATTCCTGAGCCTGATCCGGATCATATTGAACCGGTGCCAGACTATCCAGATAAGCCCATGTCCCCGGAAAGATCACTCCATTTGCTTGAATGGCTTGACCATCATAGACCTGGTCGATGATCAATTGGCGGTTGATCGCCAGGTAAAGTGCGGTACGAATATCTTTTTCCTGGAAGAACTTAACTGAGGTATTATTCAGGTTAAGAAGCACAATACTAATTTTTGGCAAACGGCTTGAATATAAGTTTATATTTGAATCAGCAAGGACTTTAGGTAAAACGTCATTGGTAATACTGCTGATTCCCTGTACATAACCGTCTTGATAAGCCTGATAAGCACTTTGCGAATCTGGATAATAACGAAATACAATTTTATCAATGAAAGGCTTGGTATTTGCATAGTTGTTGAAAGCCTGCAAAGTGATGCCAGTGATCGAATTATTTTCTGCAGTAACTGATTCAAACTTAAATGGCCCGCTGCCAACAGGTTGTAAATTAAAACTGGAGGCTACAATTTGGTCGTAAGTCATACTTCCCAACAAATGTTTGGGTAAGACCCCAAACGTTAGGTAGTCCAGGAAAGGAGCGTAGGCTTCAGGCAACACAAATTGCAAATGGGTCTCATCCAGTTTGATGACTTTGACCTGGGCCCAGAATTTACTCAGATCAGCAGAAATACCTTCACCACCCTTACTTAACAATTCCGTTGTAAAGACGATGTCATCCGCTGTCAGTGATTTTCCATCATGCCAGGTCAAATTCTTTTTTAATGTAAAATTGTAAAGTAGTCCATCTTGCGAGATCGTCCAGGAATCTGCCAGATCAGGCTGGGCAATCCCTCTCGAATCAAATTGTAAAAGTCCGGAAAATATCAAACGATCAACATCACGATCAACATTATTTTCACTATCCAATAATGGGTTTAAACGATGGATGGAACCAACCAACGCTTCTGTGTAAATTCCACCTTGAGTCGCTTGCGGTGATGAATTGCTTAAAATACCACCCTGCCGTTCGAGGATAAGCAGGATGCCTACCACCAAGCCGGCCAGGCAGAGAATTATTATTTGCCAACGATATTTTTTCATAGGATTATTATAAACGAAAAGGCGACTCCCCTTCTTCAAGTTGAGCCGTCCTCGAATCTATGGGTGATCACTCATTTCAATAACCAGAAATTTACCCCACCAAAATAGCGGTAAGAGTCAAAGCGAAAAATAGCGCGCTTAATATAACTGTTACCCAGAACAAGGTCTTTTCGATTCCACGTCGGGCGGTGAATACACCACCGGTGTCAGCGCCGGTTAACCCACCTAAACCAGTACCTTTGTTCTGCAGAATTACGCTAGCAATCAATGCGATTGAAGTTATAATCAAAGCGATGTCAACATATATTTTCACTCTAAGCCTCCTGATTTATAGAACAGCCAAAATTATACCGTTCAAATGACTAAATCGTCAACCTGATGGAAGAAATCACCTGTAACATTCACATGCACACTACTTATTCTGATGGATTTGGAACATATTCCACCATAATTGATGCTGCCGCGCAAGCCGGCCTGGATGTGGTCATTATCACCGATCACAATGTTTGGGTGAATGGGCTTGAAGGATATTATTCCCGCGGTAAAAAGCGGGTTCTAGTTCTCACTGGTGAGGAAGTTCACAACCAGGACCGCTTTCCGCAAAAAAATCACATGCTGGTACTTGGCGCTGAATCAGAGGTGGCTATCTACGCTTCCGTACCCCAAGAATTGATCGATACCATTCACCAAAAAGGCGGCCTCTCATTTTTGGCTCATCCGGATGAAGTAGCTTTAGAATTAGTTCATGAGGATGATATCAGCTGGGTAGATTGGGAAACCGCGGGTTATACCGGTTTTGAACTATGGAACAACTTCAGCGAGTTGAAAACGGTTTCCCATACTCCTTTTCAATTACTTCTCAATGTGCTCGACCCTTCACGCATTGCTACCAGCCCATCTAAGGCCACTCTGGAGCGCTGGGACAGCTTGTTAACTCAGGGAAGGCATTTATCAGTCATTGGCGGCGCAGATGCCCACGCCTTGCGTTTTAAAATTGGTCCGATCACGAAAACCATTTTCCCGTACCAATATCACTTCTCGGCAATTAACAACCACCTTCTTTTACCCGAACCTTTATCGGGTAATTTGCAGCAGGATAAAAAAATGATCTACAACTCCCTCGCAAAAGGGTCTTCATTTATCGGATATGACCTGCCTGCATCCACCCGCGGTTTCACATTTTCAATATCAAATGAAGAATACATTGCTAATCCCGGAGACACGATCACCCTGTTTAGGGGAGCCACTATTCAGGTCAAGCTCCCTGCACCAGCAGAAATTAATCTAATCAAAGATGGGGTCCTGCTCTACAGCAGTCGACGCTTGGACCATCTGGCTTATCCGATCACCGAACCCGGCGCGTATCGCGTCGAGTGTAAAACTGAATTTATGGGCAAGCTGCGTGGTTGGATCTATAGCAATCCCATCTACGTGGTAAAAGAGAATTAAGTAAATGGCTATTACTAATAATGTCACTCGTCTTTTGGATTCAAAAAAAATTAAATATGAGACCTTTGAACTTCCACCCGAAAAACTTGGAGCGCTGGAAACTGCCAGGCTTTTAGGCATCTCTGGTTCGATCGTGTTTAAGACTATTGTTGTTACACGTGAAAAGAAGAAACCCCTTTTGTGTGTAATTCCCGGTCCCACCGAAGTGGACCTGAAAGCAGTAGCTGCCGTGGTTGCAGAAAAAAAAGTTCACCTTCCCAGCCAAAAAGAAGCTGAAACGTTGACTGGCTTGCTGGCCGGGGGTATCTCGCCCCTGGCTTTGATCAATAAAGGCTTTATGGTTTTTTTGGATGAATCTGCTAATCAATTTGAGGCAATTCACATTTCTGGCGGCCAGCGTGGATTGAATATCAAACTTCCAGTCAGCGCCCTTGTTTCGCTGACCAATGCACGTATCGCCAAAATTTCCGCTCCTTCTGCCGAGAGTGCTGATTAAGCACTGCACATTTCTCGATTTTGAATTGACATCCTCCCAATAATTCACATTTTCCTTGGTTTATAATAAATGTAAATGAAATCACGCCTCGACCAAATTGAAGGTAAGATAAAAACATTGATGGAAGGTAATTCATCCATTTTTCCCTGGGTGGATAAGCGGTCTTCGCTTATCCATAAACTGCTCGAATCCATTCAGGAATGCCTCGAAGACCTGGGCGATGAAACGGGTATTCTTCCGGTCCAATTCTTGATCTATATGAATGCCAGGGACCGGCAAATTTTCGAAAAACAGGAAGATTGGCAATTGGTGGTAAATAATTTCATCACCGAATTGGCAGTCGAACTTGGATACCATGTCGAGAAAAAGATAGATCTGCAATTGGTCACCAGGCAATCTTTATCCCGCGGGGAATTTCAAGTCGATGCAATAACAAATTCACAGCTCGATGGACAAACAAACGCTGTGCCAATTTCGCCAAATAAAACCGAAAAATTCGATGATCCGCCGCAGTGTACCTCTTATTTGCTAATGGAAGATGAAAGCTTGTTTCCCCTCGAAATGCCTGTTACCAATATCGGCAGAAAAAGTAACAATCACCTGGTGATCAACGACTTGCGAGTTTCACGCACACATGCCCAGATTCGCGCTGTTTCAGATGGATTTATCATCTTTGATATTGGTTCTTCCGGGGGGACATACATCAATGGAGAAAGAATTTCTCAAAGGAAATTAAAACCTGGAGATGTCATTTCACTGGCCGGAATTAAATTGATCTTTACTGAAGATCTACCCGCCACGAATGAAAATCCTCGGCAGATCACATCAGAGCTTAAACCTTTTGCACCTATAGGGAATGACCTATGTTAGCCTTGATTGTATTGATCTTACGTTATGCATTAATGTTCGTCTTGTACATCTTTTTAGGATGGGTCATCTATACGCTTTGGCGCGATCTGCGTTTTCAAAGCCAAATTGTCACAACGCAAAAAATACCACAAATTACGTTGTCACTTGAATCTGACGTGGATGGCACCCGGCTCTCCTTTGCCAAACCCGAATTGGTGATCGGGCGCGACAGCGAATGCGACTTTCAGATTCACGATGAAGCCGTCTCTACCCGACATGCCCGTTTGACCTATCGATATTTACAATGGTGGGTCGAAGACTTGCAATCCACGAACGGCACTTTCCTGAATGACCAGCGCGTTGAGACCTCTACAGTGATCATTAAAGGGGATGAATTACGCGTTGGACATCAAAATATCTTGATTGACATTGAAACAACTGAATAAAATGCGAGAGGAATTATTATGATTGAAAAACCTGTACTGGGTGTAATTGGTGGCTCCGGACTGTATGATTTTCCGGCGCTTGAGAATATAGAAACGGTTTTACCGGATACTCCCTTTGGCAAACCATCTGCGCCAATTGCATTGGGTCGCCTATCNNGAAGTAAACTACCGTGCCAATATCTGGGCGCTGAAAATGCTGGGCGTCGAAAGAATTGTCAGCGTCAGCGCATGCGGGTCCTTGCGCGAAGATTTTATTCCCGGTGAAATTGTTATCCCGGATCAACTTTTTGATTTCACTAAAAACCGCCAACGCTCCTTTTTTGGCCAGGGGTTGGTAGTTCACGTCAATACAGCCGATCCATTCTGCAAGGATCTCTCCACTACGCTGTACCAAACCGTTTCCGCATTTGGCGCAACTGCCCATTTAGGCGGCACAATGATTACCATTGAAGGTCCGCGTTTCTCTACCAAAGCGGAATCAAATGCATTCCGCGCCTGGGGAATGTCTCTGATCGGAATGACCACGTCACCGGAAGCATTCCTGGCACGGGAAGCAGAAATTTGCTATGCGGTGATGGCCCATGTGACCGATTATGATGTTTGGCATCAAAATGAAGCAACCGTCAGCGTGGATATTGTGGTAAATACATTGCATAAAAACACTGAGGTGGCACAACAAACGATCCTTTCACTGGTCGAGAAACTGCCTGAATCTACCTCCTGCACCTGTCGGAATGCCCTGGAGAATGCCTTGATTACAAATAAAAGTGCTATTGCTCCTCAAGAAAAACAAAAGCTTGCTCTACTGGTGGATAAATATCTGAAGTGAATTTTATTTTCCCTTCTACCCCCGCTCCAAAGGATTTGCTTCAAAGTCGCTTGATGAAATTGACGGCTTTGTTCATTTTCCTTTGCTGCCTGGTTCTCACTTTTTCTCCAGCCGTACGTCTACATACCTGGCTGGCTGATTACCATTGGGAACAATGGGTCGGTTTTGCGGTCTGGATATGCGGATTTTCATTGATTTACCGTCAGGTGAATCGTTCTTTGCCAGACCGCGATCCTTACTTGCTGCCGATCATCGCCATCCTTTCCGGCTGGGGACTGATTGAGATATATCGTTTAAATCCGAGTTTGGGTTTCAGACAAACAGCCTGGCTGGGAGCCTGTTTCTTAGCCATGCTCGTTGGCTTTCGTATTCCCCAATTCTTTACGATCCTGCGCCGCTATAAGTATGTTTGGTTAATCAGCGGATTGATCCTGGCAATTTTAACCTTTTTCCTGGGTACATACCCAGGGGGTACAGGGCCGCGGTTGTGGTTAGATATTGGCGGCATCTACCTGCAGCCTTCTGAATTTTTAAAAATCTTATTGATTATCTATCTGGCTGCGTATCTGGCGGATAGTCTACCGACCCATTTCCGCCTGATTCAGTTATTAACACCAACCATCATTCTTGGCGGCGCCGCTCTGCTCATTTTGATCGCCCAGCGCGATTTGGGAACAGCTTCCTTATTTATCATCATTTACACTTTAATCATATATCTGGCTTCCGGGAAACGCCGTGTTCTGCTTTTTAGCTTTTTAGGCGTTGTCATTGCCCTGATTGCCGGCTATTTTCTCTTCGATGTGATCCGCCTGCGCATTGAAGCCTGGATCAATCCCTGGCTGGATCCGGCCGGCCGCTCCTACCAGATCGTGCAATCCCTTCTGGCAGTAGCCAACGGCGGCCTCTTTGGCAGGGGAATTGGGCTGGGCAGCCCGGGGGTGGTACCTGTTGCCCAATCAGATTTTATTTTTTCAGCCATTTGCGAAGAATTTGGCCTGGCCGGCGCCATTGCCCTGATCATTATTCTGGCAGTTCTCACCATTCGCGGGTTGGGTATCGCCCTGCACGCCCCCAACAAATTTCAGCGTTTCTTAGCCGCCGGGGTAACCTCTTATCTGATAGCCCAGTCTTTGCTCATTTTGGGCGGAACCACCCGCTTACTGCCGCTTACCGGTGTGACTCTGCCTTTTATCTCTTACGGCGGCTCCTCGTTGGTCACGGCCTTCTTTTCTGCTTTCTTGTTAATGATGATCAGCAATCAATCTGAAGATCAACCTGCATCCATCGAAAATGGCCGCTCCTATATTTTTGTCGGTTCGATCTTTCTGGTCGGTCTGACGCTGGTGGCGGCACTGGTCGGATGGTGGTCCATGATCCGGGCGGATGGGCTTTTACTCAGAACCGATAACCCCAGGCGCGCGATCTCAGACCGGTATGTAGTGCGGGGTGAGATCCTTGACCGCAACAACGTCGTCCTGGCGCAATCCACCGGTGAAAAAGGGAGTTATGTTCGCACGCTCACTTATCCTCTGCTAAGCGCTACCGTGGGTTACAGTAACCCTGATTACGGTCAGACTGGCGTCGAAGCCAGCATGGATAATTATTTGCGCGGAGTCGCGGGTAACCCAACAACGACGATCTGGATTGCCCGGGAGCTTTACAGTCAATATCCCATCGGCTTGAATGTCCGTCTCAGCCTGGACTTGAAAATTCAAAAACAGGCTGACACGCTCATGCAAGGGAAAACCGGCGGGTTGATTCTGATGAACGCAAAAAGTGGTGAAATTCTGGCAGTCGCCAATGCTCCCACATTTGACGCCAACCAATTGGATACTCAGTGGCAAGGTTGGATGAAAGACACATCAGCACCCCTGCTCAACCGGGCCACGATGGGTCAATACCCTGCCGGTACTGCAGTCAGCTCTTTTATTCTGGCAAATTATCTGGCAGATCGTGAATTGCCCGGAGTCACACCAGCATTTATTTGGACGGTGGGCTCAGGCGGCGAGAATTCCTGTGCTGTTTCCCCGGGGATCGATCCAGATTGGGCTAGCCTAATCAGCTCCGGCTGCACCGGTGCGATCACCAGCCTGATGCAGAACTCAACCTCCACAAATCTGACTAATCTATTCGACGAACTCGGTTTTTCGACCCGACCTCAAATTCAAATTGAAACGAGTACTGCTTCGAGCATCCCTTCGCTGTCAGATGTAAGCCAGTACATCACAAGTGACAGTCTGCGCGTTTCCCCATTGCAATTAGCCATTGCGGCAGCTGAGATTACGAATGGTGGGCATAAAATTACCCCCAAACTTGTCTCCGCCTATCAATCTCCTATGGGAGATTGGATTTTAATGTCTCAAAATACACCTACGGCTCCTTTGACGAAGTTAGACGCTCCTTCGGCCGTGAATTTGCTTTTGCAAGATAAACTCCCAGTTTGGCAAACAGTTGCCCAGGTAGAGGATAAAGGGAAAACAGTCTCCTGGTATGTGGCCGGGACTCCAACCGATTGGCAAGGCGTTCCATTTGTTTTGGTGATTGCCCTTGAGGAAAGTACCGCAGCACAAGCGGAACAAATCGGTCAGGAGCTGATAAAAAATATTTTCGTGCCCAATTAAAAAGAAAAAGCCGGGATTTTACCCGGCCCTTCGTTATTTGATCAACTTCAAGAAATGGCGTTTACCCACTTGTAAAATTCCTTCAGTACTGATCACCTGTGTTGGATCGCTTAGAGTTTCACCCTCGAACTTCACTCCATTTTGTTCGATCAAGCGTCTGCCGTCAGTTTTACTCTTTGCCAGACCTTGCTCAACCAGTAGATCCAAAATTGTTTGACCAACAATAATTTTGCAGGTCGGCACATCATCGGGAACAACACCCTTCTGAAAGGTCTCGATAAACACTTTTTGCGCCGTCTCGGCTTCTGCCTGGCTATAAAAGGCTCCGACAATCGCACTCGCCAATTTCATTTTGGCGTCCCGAGGATGAATCGTGCCGGCTTTGACACCGTTCTCGATCGCCGCAATTTCGGGCGGGGTGAGCGGCGTCACCATGCGGAAGTATTGTCCCATGGCAAAATCGGGAATGCTCATCACTTTCCCAAACATATCATTGGCATCGGTATTGATCGGGATATGGTTCCCCAGCGACTTGCTCATTTTGACCACGCCGTCTGTACCCGGTAAAATGCCAACAATGATCGCAATATTGGGCAGTTCTCCCATTGAGGTCATGATCTTGCGGCCGGCTGTCATGATATTAAAGAGTTGGTCAGATCCGCCAATTTGGATATCCGCTTTCAGAGAATAAGCATCATAGCCCTGCATCAGCGAATAAAAAGTTTCATGCAAATAAATAGCTTCATTCTTTTCCCAGCGCAGTTTAAAATTCTCGCGGGTTAGAAACTGCTGGATTGTAAAATTGGAAGCCATTTTAATCAGTTGTTCGAACGTTAATACCGACAACCAATCCGCGTTATAACGGATTTTGGTCTTTTTGGGGTCGAGAATGCGAAAAGCCTGGTCAGCGTAGGTCTGACCGTTAGCTTTCACTTCCTCTGCGGTCAATTGCGGGCGCAGTACATCTTTATCGGACGGATCACCAATCAATGAGGTGTAATTGCCAATAACAAAACTGACGTCATGACCCAATTCCTGAAACTGGCGTAACTTGCGCATGGGAACAGTATGCCCCAGATGAAGATCGGCTTTTCGGGGATCAAAACCGCAGTAAACACGCAAAGGACGGCCTTCTTTTTCGCAAAGCATCAAGCGACCACGAAGTTCGTCGGCCATATTTTGTTTCAGTTTGTCGTCGCCGTATTCTGTGCCTTGCATCAGATATTCAACTTGTTCATTTATGTTCATAGCGGCCTCTTTTAGCGTGAAATTATCTTAAGAAATGATTATACCAACCCTTCGAATGCTCTACCTTTTTTTAAGGTGCTTTTGGATATAAATCACGCAGCGCTGGTTCAAGATTTGAAAATTCAAATTTGAAACCCGCTTTCAGCAAACCTACGGGGAGTACTTCTTGACCATCCAGCACCAGTGTACTCATTTCGCCAAGTAATAAGCGAAGAGCAAATGCAGGCAGTGGAAACCAAAATGGCCGATGCAAAACTTTTGCCAGGGTTTTCCCCATCTTGCGGTTGCTCACCGGGTCAGGTGCGGTCAGATTAAATGTACCCTTACAATCATTTCTTTCGATCAGAAAACGAATGGCACGAACCTCATCCGTAAGGGTGATCCACGAGATCCATTGTTTTCCGCTGCCTATAGGCCCACCTACAAACAATCGTACCGGTAGTTCGAGTTGAGCTAAAACACCCCCTTCGCGTGCCAGAACCACACCGCTTCTAATGGTCACTAAGCGAATTCCAGTATCCCTTACACCAGATAAACTATTTTCCCAATCCGCGCAGACATTGGCCAGCCAATCATTCCCCTGCGGTGTGTTCTCGTCGCAGGATCCGGAACCGGTTCCATAATAACCAATTGCGCTGGCTTGAATTAAAACTTGTGGTTTTACAGGCAGGGATGTAATTGCATCCACAAGGGATTTGCCTACTTGAATGCGGCTGTTTCGTATCAATTGTTTCCGTTCCGACGTCCAACGGCTCTTGCCAATGCTCTCCCCTGCCAGGTTTACCACAGCATCCTGACCCTCCAGAAAAACAGCTAATTGTGCTGAGTCTTTTCCGTCCCACCTTTGCTGAACCACGCTGTCGGCCCGATCCTTTCCCTCTCCGCGGCTGAGTATGGTGACCTGATGCCCGTGTGCAATCAATTCCTTTGAAAGAGCCCCTCCGATCAATCCTTTACCGCCAATTATGACTACACGCATATTTTCTCCGCTTCTCTATTTGACCATTTGGGTTGTTAATCATCCAGTGCTATAATTTTTGTTTATATGGAATACGCAGTGCTTGTGCTTAATGCCAACTTTGAACCAATAAACGTATGCAATTTACAGCGTGCGCTGGGTTTAATGTTGACAGAAAAAGCTGCTTTAGTGATGAACGGGAGAGGCGTTTTGCATACTGCCACGACCACTTACCCCATTCCTTCAGTCATACGTTTGCAAAATATGGTACACGCGCCCCGGCCGCAGGTTTACCTTTCAAAACGAGAGATCCTTCGCCGGGACAATTTTACCTGCCAGTACTGCGGTAAAAATACCCCGAATTTAACCATTGACCATGTGATTCCACGCCATCTGGGCGGGAAACATGAATGGATCAATGTTGTGGCTGCGTGTCCGCAGTGTAATCACCGTAAGGGTGGTCGTCCGCTTGCCGAAACAGGGATGAACCTTTTACATCAGCCCCAACCGCCTTCCAACTCCGCCGCCTACGTCTTTGCCCGCCACCTGAATAACAACCTGGAATGGGAAGACTTTCTCAACGGTTGGTAACCTGCTTATTCAAAAAATAACAGATCTTTTGCCAGTGAGACCTTGCCGGTAAATTTGCTGCTAACCCTTGAGAGCAGATCAGCTTCTGTTCTGCCGGCATCATAATGGATCAATACCAGTTCTTTCACACCTGCTTTGTTGGCGATGTCTCCGGCCTCTTCCGGAGAAGTATGCCCCTTGGCCGGTCCGGCTGCTTCCTGGATTAACAGATCAGCACCGGTTGCCAGTTGGTCCAACCCCTTACAAGGTTCCGTGTCACACGAATAAACAAAAGTTTTATGAATTTCAACAAAACTGATGCGCACACCCACAGTCGGTACCAAATGTTTTACCGGGGCGACTGAAATCGACAATTCTTTGGCATGGATGATTTCCTGTTTTGTTTCGGCCGAGACGGTTAGGAAATCGACCGGGAACATGCCCTGCCAGCTTTCCCAATTATAGATCGCCAGCAAAGTTTTGGCTTTTTCAAGCGTGTAAGCCAACCCATAGATTTTCAAGGTCGTTTGCCGCTTGTTTAACCACATATCCATTAATAATAACGGTAACGCACCCATATGGTCTGCATGNNTTGGCTACTGCGAACGCTGATCCTAAAACTGTTAATCTGTTCATGTTTTCCTCATTAATAAAAGATGGTCACCATCATTATACTCAGGTGACCATCCAGTGTTTGAATGAATTTTTATTCAGTCTTTGGAGTTCGTTTAATTAAATGTCTGGCCAAGAGACCTGAAACAGAAAGAACGAAAACAACCACCATCAACGTCTGATTAATATTTAATCCAGCAATGGGTGAATAATCGATGCGGATAAACTCAAGTAAGAATCGGCCGAATGAATAGGTGATCAAGTAGATCAGGAAGAGATCTCCCGCTTTTAATTTATCCGCTAGTTTTCGACCCAGCACCAGCAGCAAGGCCATATTCAATAAATTCCACAGTGATTCGTATAAGAAAGTTGGTTGGTAATAGGCTACATTTTGAAAACCGGCTAAGCGGTGCGCCGGGTCGATATAGATCGCCCAGGGTAAACTGCTTGGCAACCCGTATACTTCTTGATTGACAAAATTACCCCAACGTCCGATAGCCTGTGCCAGCGCCAACCCTGGAGCGATGATATCCACCCAGGTCAAAAAGCTTATTTTCTTTGCACGGCAGTAAATATATAGCGCCAGAACACCTCCCATCACCGCTCCGGGAATACCCAAACCGCCGTTCCATATTTTGAGGGCGTCTAACGGATGAATGAGATAAGGATTGGTCCCATTAATTAACATAGAAGCCGGAGGTGTAAAAACATGCCAGAGTCTGGCACCGATTATTCCAGCAACGAGCAGCCAGGGCAGCATATCCCAAATAATTTCACTGTCAATATTACGGCGCTTCGCTTCACGAGCTGCTAAAAAAGCAGCCAGGACAGCACCAACCATGATGATCACACCGTAATAATGTACTTTTAAACCCAATATCAAAAAGCCGTCAGACATAGAAGTATCTTCCTTTCAAGATGCCAAAATCATTAAGAGATGGATTGCTTTCTTACAAAAAGAATTCTTTGAATGGCGGTGAAATTTCCCAATACCGCTAAAATCCAAAGTGCCACTATGGGAATATTGAATATCAGGCAGGGAGCCAAAACCAAAACACGCTCCACCCGGGTCAGAATGCCCACTTTGGCCGAGAAGCCTAAGGATTCAGCCCGCGCTTTGGTATAAGAGACCATGATCGAACCGACAGCAGAGATGAAAACCAAGATACAGGCCAATGAATTTCCCAATTGGAGGTAGTAATACAACAGCCCTCCCAAAATGATCATCTCTGAATATCGGTCGGTCACCGAATCGAGAAACGCGCCAAAGGAACTGGAGATGCCTTTTAAACGAGCCATTGAGCCATCCAGAGCGTCCATTGGCGCCGCGATCACAATGAGAATACCTGCCCAGGTGATGTA
The DNA here is from genome assembly GCA_003158355.1 of Anaerolineaceae bacterium. Lineage (GTDB taxonomy): Bacteria > Chloroflexota > Anaerolineae > Anaerolineales > Anaerolineaceae > UBA6107. The sequence continues at coordinate 3,915 of PMIV01000278.1, read as the reverse complement.
GCCCATACTGATCAATACAGCAACTCCCGCGCTCAGCACCACACCCAGAATTGTGATCGAGTTTGGAGTAAGACCAATTTTTAATAAAAAGCCGGCGATCGCATCCAGAATACCTTTAAATATACGCCGTAGGAACATTTCCAATGACCACGCCGTTTTTTCTTTTGTCTCTTCAAGATTACTCATTTTATCTGCCTGCAATCAGTTTTTATTTAACTTTGAAATACTATCTTGCTCTTTTTCTCTTGTCAAGTTGTGCACTCAAATCTCTTCATCGTTATCCAAGTCATCATTTTCAATTAATAATTCCCGATCTTTGCCGCTGCCAACAGGCGGGCCCACAACTCCGCGTTCCTCCAGCTCATCGATCAAGCGGGCTGCCCTCGGGAACCCCACCCGCAGACGCCGCTGCAGCAATGAAGTACTGGCTTTGCCGGCCGTTTTTACAACCGCGATCGCTTGTTCGATCAATGCGTCTGAAACTTCATCTGAACTCGCATCGGTGATCATATTTTCCCAAGGAGCTTCTTGCATAGGGGTTGTACTGCTTTTTTGCCAGTAACTAATGATCCTTTCAATTTCTTGATCGGTCACCATCACCCCCTGCGCTCGCTGCATGGCGCTTTTTTGCGGATCCACCAGCAGCATATCCCCTTTGCCCAACAAGGACTCGGCACCGCTCGCATCCAGGATCACCCGTGAATCCACCGAACTGGCCACAAGGAAGGAAATCCGTGCCGGAAAATTGGCTTTGATCAAGCCGGTCACGACTTCAGTGCTTGGCCGCTGGGTGGCTACGACCAAATGAATTCCTGTGGCGCGTGCCATTTGTGCCAGGCGGATCAGACTTTGTTCCGTTTGGTCTGCAGAAGACATCATCAGATCGGCTAGTTCATCGATCAGAATGACAATATGCGGTAAAGTAGGTTGTTTCTTTCGCAGCATTTTCTGGTTGTAATCACCGAGGTCTCTGGCATGAGCAAATTCCAGAGTTCGATAGCGAGAATCCATCTCAACCAGTGCCCAACGTAAAACAGCGGCCATTCGATCAACTTCTGTTTCCACTTTGCCCAATAGATGAGGAATGCCGTTGTAACGCACCAACTCGACCATTTTCGGGTCGAGCATCACCAGCTTTAAATCGTTGGGAGTATTGTTCATGACCAGGCAGGCTGTGATTGCAGTAATACAAACTGATTTTCCGGAATTTGTTGTTCCCGCGATCAATAAATGTGGCATCTTCGCCAGATCCGCCACTACCGGTTCGCCCGCTACATTGCGCCCTAAAGCCAAGGCTAAAGGAGAATTAATTTTCTTGAATTCCGGGGTCTCAAGAATGGATCGCATGCGGACGATTTCACTGTTCGAATTCGGAACTTCAATGCCAACATAAGATCGTCCTGGCACCGGGGTTTCAATTCTCAGGCGGGGCGCTGATAATGCCAGAGTAAGATCGCGCGTGAGCGCAGAAATTTGTGCCACGCGAATTTTTTGTCGTATTGGTTCTCCGTCCGGCCCCTGCCGTTCCACAAAACCGGGCTCCAACGCATACTGCGTGACGGTTGGCCCTACTCGAAAACCAATTACCCGGGCCGGCACTCCAAATTCAGCCAGTGTATTCTCGATTATTTTCGCATTAGTGCGGATTTGTTTTTCATCGGGCACATAGCCCTGGTCAGCTAAAAGAAGATTTAACGGCGGCAATTGGGTATCCTGCCGTTCCGGTTTTGATATTGGCACTAAAGAAATTGGCGCTTCCTGTTGAGGAACAAATTTTGGGGCTTCTGTTTGCAGCGCCGCCGGTTTAAGTGGGTGGCTGGTGGCTGAATCAGCCCATGCCAACAAACGATTGTAAATTGGGTGAATTAATCCTAACCCGATCAATAAAAAAAACAGCGTCAGGCATGTAAAAATGAAACCATTCAGGAACAATGGCAAGACTGGAGAGAGTAAATTTGCCAGTCCCAATCCAATTCTGCCTCCATCCAATCCCTGTTCAGCCCGGTCCAGTGATAATCCGCCAAAAATTGAAAGCGTGGCTAATGACCCAAAGAAGGCACATTCCAGAGAAACCAATCGTCCCAAATGGATGCCGTTCGATTTACCGGCACGGTAGAGGAAACAGGCGACTCCCAGATACCCCAGTGTGACCAGGAAAAGATAGCTTCCCCAACCCAGGTAGTGCTGCAACAACAGAACCCAGGGATTGAGCAGAAGCCCTTTGGAAATACCCAACAATCCGAGCAGAGACAGCACAGTAACCAGTAAGAGAAATGTTCCCAGCAGGTCCCAGCCGAATCGGCGGATCTGCCGAAAAAAAGCAACCACACGATCTTGCCACGAAGGGCGGATCGGTCCATTGTTTAGCCCTTGCATCGGGTTGTTTGAAGTAGACCGGTTGTTCATTCCGGAGAGACCAATCCCAGCCCCAATCTGCGTCTTTCTGCATCGATGTGTAATATTTTTACTTGCACTTGCTGACCCGGTTCAAATTGAGTTTGTAAATTTGCCGTATCCATCTCTGCCGGGATCGAAGAAACGTGGATGAGACCCTCAATGCCTTCATTGAGGCGGGCAAAAACACCGAATTTCATAATCGTTGTCACCTCGGCAGAAACCACATCACCTGGTTTATAGTTTTTTTGCAGTTCTTCCCACGGATTTGGAGTCAGTCGTTTTATGCTCAACGCGATCCTGGAGTTTTCTTCCTGGACCTGTAAAATGATCACTTTTACACTTTGCCCGATCTTAAACAACTCGGTAGGCTTATCCACCCGTCCCCACGACATTTCTGATACATGGATCAACCCTTCAACACCGCCCAAGTCTACAAATGCGCCAAAGTCAGTGACATTTGTGATCACCCCGCAAACGATCACTCCGGGTTTTAAAGAGTCGAAGAGTTCTTTGCGTTTTCCTTGCCCGGCCTGTGCAGCTCGTTCGGATAATACCACCCGTTCACTGGCAGGCTCACATTCTATTACCTTGAGGTATAGCGATTTGCCAACGTATTGCTCCAGAAAGTGATAACGCTCTTCATCTGCCAGATTAGTTGGTGCGTCCACAATGTGAGAAATTGGTACAAATCCCTGGACACCATCTCCTTGAACCAGCAGACCGCCCCGATTGAAGCCCTGTACTTGAAGCAAAACAATTTCATCGCGTTCAAACAGCTCTTGGATACAATTCCAGTTAACATTTGCGGGAGCAGTTTGTGCACAGGGTTTGCAGTTGATCTGCTTGGGCTCGGAGGAAACAGCGCTTTCGTCAGAAAGCACCGAATTCCACCACCCCTCATCCAATTCCGGCAAAACGTTTTCTTTCTCTTCAAAATCATCCATCTCTGCCATTATTCCTCCCCTTTATACAAATAAAAACCCAATAGGTTACTCTTTTACTCTTCTTCTTTTATCATTGATTCCATTTTTACAATTTCTGTAGCCACAGCATCTATAGCAACCCGCTGTTTTCGATACAAATCTGCTTCAGAAACTGCCAAACGCATAGCTATCTCTCTAACCTTTTTTCCCTCTAAAAACTTTAGATCAAGAATATTATACAATATCCACTCACTTGTGTATTTTCTTTCACCTTCTGGTTTTAATTTTTCAATAGCATTCTTTAACACACTTCGTAGAGCATTTGCCGGGTTATTTTCATGATCATCCAATTTTTGTTTCACTACTTTTAAGCTGATCATCGGATTTTCTGTTAACTTTGGTCCGCCCCAATAATGAGTCAATGCATCCTTGATCCATTGGGTCATCTCCGCGGTACCCACCAAAGAGTTTTCATCCGCCAGAACCCCCTGCCGGTTGTAACGCCCTGCAGCTCGTAATGCCTGAATCATCTCGACCTGAGGGTCCATATTTTCAAGGGTGGTAAATACCTGTTCCTGAATTTCACGATCTCGTA
>PMIV01000099.1 GCA_003158355.1 Anaerolineaceae bacterium | reverse complement strand
GGTATTCTCATCAATTTTGGTGTTGATATTACCTACAGTGCTAATTATGGATTTTGGGGATTAGTTGTTTTGATGAATTGGCAGATGACTTGGTATATGATGGTCATCTATATTGCCGGTATTCAGGGAATCTCTCCTGAACTGATCGAAGCAGCCAAAATTGATGGAGCAAATTCCTGGCAGGTTTTAAAAGGTGTGATCATTCCAATGGTCATGCCGGCAGTCACAATTTGTACTTTCCTGACCGTTTCCAATTCATTCAAACTCTTTGATCAGAACCTGGCTCTTACTGCAGGAGCACCAGCCAGAGCATCCTCAATGCTTGCCCTGGATATATTTAATACTTTTTATGGCCGCAATGGGTATGAAGGCGTAGGGCAAGCAAAAGCGGTCGTGTTCTTCTTGTTCGTGGCCATTATTGTGCTACTGCAATTAAGGCTTACCCGAAACCAAGAGGTAGAAAACTAATGAATTCCAAAAATCGCCTTCAGGATAGTATCACTTTTATATTTTTGTTTATACTGGCAATTTTGTTCTTGAGCCCGATATTAATTGTCTTAATGAACTCTTTCAAAGGTAGATTCTTTATTTCGGATACACCTTTCGCATTTCCGACTACACAGACTTTTGTTGGGATGGAGAACTATTTTTCCGGTATCGCAAAGACAGGTTTTATTCAGGCGTTTGGATATTCACTTTTTATAACAGTCTTTTCTGTAGGCGCTATCGTTCTTTTTACCTCAATGACAGCTTGGTGCATTACTCGTATTAAATCAAGATTGAGTACATTTATTTATTACTTTCTGGTATTTTCGATGATCGTTCCCTTTCAAATGGTCATGTTTTCCATGTCGAAAATGGCAAATATCCTTCATTTGGATAACCCAATCGGAATCATAGTCCTTTACCTTGGGTTTGGGGCAGGTCTATCTGTATTTGTGTTTAGTGGCTTTATAAAAAATATTCCACATGAGATCGAAGAAGCCGCCACTATGGATGGCTGCAACCCGCTTCAGACATTTTTCTTGATCGTTTTTCCGATCCTGAAACCAATTACCACAACTGTGGCGATATTAAATGCCATGTGGATCTGGAATGATTATCTCTTACCTTATCTTGTGATCGGCAGCAACTACAAGACAATCCCAATTGCAGTTCAATATTTGCAAGGGGGATATGGCAGCCGCGATATGGGTGCAATGATGGCAATGCTTATTCTGGCAATCATCCCGATCATTATTTTCTATTTATCACTGCAGCAGTATATTATCAAAGGCGTGGCTGCTGGAGCAGTAAAGGGTTGATGAATTGTTAACCGCATAAAAAGAGTTACTGCAAAATTTGGGTTTTATGTGAATTTTGAGAAGCAACAAATAAAAGGGTAGTGAATCCTAAAACTACCTTTTTATTGCGTATATATTGCACGGAAAAGAAAAAAATATTTACGTACTTATTCAGTAATAATTTGGATCAAAATCATTCTTTCCCTCTGAAAATGAAATGCATTATACTTAATTCCCATGAGGTTTAAATATGACAAATAGTGGGTTGGATGGAATTAATTCAAAGATCGCTTCAACACGAAATACTATAGAGATTATCATACCTGATGGACGAGTCTATACTGGTCCAAGGAATGCCTCATTGCTTGAACTGATGAAGTTGCTGCCAGAATGGCAGGAACCGCCCATTATGGGAGCAATTGTTAATGGTGAACTGCGCGAATTAACTTATTCCATTGAAATGGACGCTCGGGTGCGCCCGGTCACCATGGCTGATGATGATGGCGCACGAATTTATCGTCGTTCGGTTACCTTTGTGCTTGAGGCCGCGTTTGAAGAATTATTTCCCCAGGCCTCCATGACGCTTGACCATTCGGTTTCTGCAGGTGGATATTATTGTGAAGTAATTGGCAGAGAGCCATTAAACCTGGATGAGCTGAAACTTTTAGAGTCTAGAATGCGCGAAATAGTGGCGCAGGATCTTCCTTTTACCCGCCAGAATGTGCCATTACAAGAAGCGATTGATTATTTTCAGAAAAAGGGTTTTCTGGATAAGGTCCGTTTGTTGAAGTACCGCCAAAAAGAATATCTGGTGCTTTATCAACTGGGGGAACATCGCGATTATCACCACGGATATATGCTGCCTTCAACGGGTTTTTTGAAATGGTTTGGGTTAAGTATTGTAGGGGATGGTTTTGTGTTGAACTTTCCGCGCAGAAACTCACCCAAGCAAGTGCTGCCCACGACAAGTTATCCAAAATTGTTGAGCACTTTTCGGCAATACGGCAATTGGCTCAAGCGATTGGGAATCGATTCAGTGGGTGCGTTGAATGATGCCATTGTGTCTGGAAATATGCGGGAAGTGATTCTCATATCTGAAGCCTTGCACGAGTTGCAAATTGCAGAGATCGCGCAACATATTGCTGATCGATCTGAGTCGGCGAGAATTATCTTGATCGCTGGTCCTTCTTCCTCCGGGAAGACGACTTTTTCAAAGAGGTTGGCAATTCAACTTTTAGCGCAGGGTTTTTCACCGTATCCGATGGAAATGGATAATTATTTTGTAAACCGTGAAAATACTCCTAGAGATGCCAGAGGCAATTACAACTACGAAGCTCTTGAAGCGATGGACAATCATAAATTGGCTCATGATTTGCAGTGTCTCATCGCCGGGGAGGAAGTTCAATTACCCAAATACAATTTTAAAACCGGACAGCAAGAATCGGGTGAGATCGTAAAACTCACCACAGATCATTTAATCATTTTGGAGGGGATCCACGGTCTGGATCCGCGCCTGTTGCCCGAGGTTCCCACTTCCTCGACATTTAAAATTTATGCTTCTTGTTTAACCCAGTTAAACCTGGACCGTTATAATCGGATTTCTACTACCGATACCCGTCTGCTGCGGCGTATCGTGAGAGATGCTCGTGAGCGCGGATACTCGGCACAGCAAACAATTCAACGTTGGGATTCAGTTACCAGCGGTGAAAAAGAATATATTTTCCCTTATCAGGAAAACGCTGATAAATTGTTCAACTCAGCATTGGTATATGAACTCTCTTCATTGAAATCGGTAGTTGAACCGCTGTTGCGCCAGGTTCCTTTTGGAACGATTGAATATGTTGAGGCAAAACGTCTCTTGACCATGCTGGAATGGTTCCTGCCAATCAATATAGACATCATTCCGGATAACTCACTCTTGCGTGAGTTTGTCGGTGGTTCAATTCTTTCAGGGTTTAAACTTTGGGAATCTAGTTAATTAAATAGCATAGTAAAAAGATATGAAAACGACATGGTTTCGATTTCACCATGTCGTTTCTATTTATTTATTAACCAATTCTTTTTTAAACAATGTGGCTATCCTGCAAATTCCTTCGTTTATCACTTCGGGTTTGCAACAGGAATAATTCAATCGCATGGTGTTTGTTATCCCGCCCTGAGCATAGAATGATATTCCTGGAACAAATGCTACCTTTTGATCGAGAGCTTTACCCAATAGGTCAATAGTGTCAATTTGCGATGGAACTTCCATCCAAAGGAATAATCCCCCCTGGGGGTGCGTCCAGCTTACACTCTCCGGCATTTGTTCTTCAAGTGATTCCAGCATCGCATCGCGGCGAACCCGATAAGTTTCTTGAATTTTCAAGATATGGCGAGTTAAAAACCCTTGCTGGCTGACCTCATAAGCGACAATTTGATTGAAAGTTGAGGTATGTAGATCAACCCCTTGTTTAGCGGTGATCAATTTGGCGATCACTTCAGGTGGAGCAATTATCCAGGCTAAACGCAGACCGGGTGCGAGAATTTTAGAAAAGGAACTTACGTAAATTACATTGCCATTGTAATAACTCATTTGTTCTTGTTTTTTAGCATCAATTACCTGGACGGTAGGTAAATCCTGCCCTTCATAGCGGAGACGTCCATATGCATCATCTTCTATAATGGGAACGCCGTAACGATCCGCCAGTTCAACCAATTTTTTACGCCTTTCCAGCGATAAGGTAACACCAGTCGGGTTTTGAAAATTGGGTAAAACGTAAATAAATTTAGGTCCCTTCCGCAGTGCTTCTTCCAATTCATCTGTGCACATACCATATTCATCGCACCTGACTGGAATATATTCCGCGCCATAGGTATTCCAGGCCTGTAAAGCACCCAGGTAAGTTGGCGATTCGACAAGGATATGGTCACCTGGATTGATTAGTACCATCCCCAGCAAATCCAATGCTTGCTGAGAACCGGATGTGATTAAAATGTTGCCTGGATTCAGGTTGATCCCCAAGCGAATAGTATAACGGGAGATCATTTCACGCAAAGGAAGATATCCATCTGTTGATCCGTATTGCAGTGCCTGTGTTCCGTAATTTTCGAGTACAGATATGCAAGCCGCTTTGAATTCATCTACCGGGAAAAGATCCGGAGCGGGTAAACCGCCAGCAAACGAGATAATATCAGGTTGTTCGGCGATTTTAAGCAGTTCACGAATGGCAGAACTTTTCATTCGTTGAGTTCTTTGTGAAAAACGATTTTCCCATGGGGTTTGCTTAATAGTGTATTCTCCTTTATATCGACAATTTCATTGAGCCTATCAGTGGATTTTTGATCCACTGGTCGATTCAAAGTTTAGGAAACCGGGGTAAAACTGTTGCAGGGGTAGGCAAATTTACACGGTCACCATCAACTAAATCGACAGGCGCTTTCCCCGCTTGTTTTGGAGCACTTTGGAAGACACTGATCGGTGTGCCCTCAGCAGTGGATTTTTTATCCAGATAGGCCAGACCGGTCAGATAACCCTCTTTGTCAATTGCACAACTGGTAACCACACCAATTACTTTTCCTTTGGCATCCAGCACCGGGTCCGCATTATGAGCCATACGAACCCCCTTTTCATTGAACCGGAACCGGATCACCTCAGCAGTACGATTCGCTTCATGTTTTAGATACGCGCTGCGGCCGATGAACCAGGGTTTATACACTTTTACATAAGAGCCGAATCCAGCGTCCGCTACGCCAAGATTCATCTCTCCACCCATTTCGTGACCGTATAGAGGCAAACCGCCTTCTGTTCGTAAAGAATCTCTGGCTCCCAGCCCGCAAGGTCTGAGTCCAAGCGGTTCGCCAACTTTTATTAAGGCATTCCAGAGTTCAACCGCTTTGCCGGGGTGGACAAAGAGCTCAAAAGCCATCTTCTCGCCGGTATAGCCGGTGCGTGAGACGACGAGGTCAAAATTCCCCACCACAGCATCGCATAGTTCAGTCCGTTTTAGAGCTTTGATCTTTTTTGTAGTGGCAGCGTCACAGCCAAGCGTAAGCAAGATATCACGTGATTTTGGCCCTTGCAGGGCAATATCCACGCGCATGTCCTGGCCGGCTTTGGGGTCGCGCAGGTTGCGAAAGGTTGCCTTTCGACCATTTGCTTTTACCGATGGCTGTTCCCGGTCAATCATCACCTTGCCATCCAATACGGCATTGAGCCAGGCCCAATCTTTGGCATCGTTTGAGGCGTTTACGACCACCAGATATTTTTCGACACCGCGGTGATAGATCAGAGTGTCATCGATGACGTTCGCGTCAGGATCCAAGAAGTGGGTATAACAAGATTCACCCACTGCCAATCCGCCAATATCGTTACCACAAACACTATCCAGGAATAGAGAAGCCTCGGGACCTTCGGCCTGAAAAACACCCATATGTGAAACATCAAATAGGCCAGCAGCTTCTCGGGTGGCCAGGTGTTCTTCTACAACGGAAGAATACCATACTGGCATTTCCCATCCTGCAAAGGGAACCATTTTGGCTCCCATGGCTTTGTGGGTCTCATACAAAGGGGTATGGAACAGTTCACTGCTTTCTTTTTCTTGCCAGATAAATTCAGGCAGTGCCTTTCCGAAAGCGAGGGTTTCCCCGATGAAATAGGGTTTTTCCGCATCGAGCGTGTTCCCATCTGCATGAGTGACCGCTGCAGCAGTGGATTCTTCGACGACAATTGGGCCGGGAATACGACGCAGCAGGTCATTATCAAAGGCGATATACCCGTCGGAAAGGTCGCGCAAATAAGTGGCCGCCAGACCGAAATCTTCTTTTTTAATTGAAAATCGAAATAACTCACTATTCACCAGGGTGAGAATGCCGTTCACATCGCGTTCTGGGGTGTGGATAACAGTTGGTTGGGATGCGCCTTTTTTGAGTTCATTAGCAGCAGAACTGAAAGTATACGTAATAAAGTGATTCAGGTGATCGCCGCGAATATCCAAAGCCACCCAATCGGTTTTAGCAAGGGGCTTGTCATCAATGTAATAGAAAAATGGATAGCCAGAATGCTCGGTGATCACATCATGACCAGCCTGGTCGGTAAGTTGGCGTACTTTTAAGCGTACATCCTGCAGAACTTTGAAATCGACTTTGGCGCGGCTAGCAGGACCTTTGCGTGTCTCCACGGTATAAGGGGTGGTTGCCAACAAAATATCGGCGATCATATCAGCTACCTGGACCATTTCTTTTTCTTTCAGTCCGCGCTGGGTCATCCAGGGGGAACCGAAACGAATTCCCGATGCATACAAAGCGGTTTTATCCCCCGGAATAGTATTGCGGTTTAAAACAATTCCGGCAACATCCAAAATTCGTGCTGCGATATCGCCGGAAAGAGTAGTCCCATCAGGTCCGATGATCGTTTTACAATCGACATTTAAAAGGTGAGTGTTGGTTCCACCGAATGGAATTCGTAGACCGCGTTTGATAAGTTGATCGCAAAGCGCTTTGGCGTTCTTGATGATCTGTAGTTGAAGTTCTTTGAATTGATCTGATTTAGCCAGACGAAAGGTCGTTGCCAATGCAGCCATGACATGCACATGCGGGCCGCCTTGTTCGCCTGGAAAAACGCCTTTATCGATCTTTTTGGCCAGGGCTGAATCCGTGGTCAGGATAATGGCTCCACGCGGGCCGCACATTGTCTTATGCGTGGTAAAGGTGATGATATGAGCGTAACCGACCGGAGAGGGCAATACTTTGGCAGCGATCATACCGGCAATATGGGAGACATCTGCCAGGAGGTATGCACCGACACTATCGGCAATGGCGCGGAACCGTGCAAAATCTGGCACCCAGGGATAGGAAGAAAAACCACAGATGATCACTTTAGGATGGCATTCTTTTGCTATGGCTTCCACCTGGTCGTAATCGATTTTCTCAGTTTGGGGATCGACATTGTAATGGAAAACTTTATAGAGTTTCCCGGAGCGGTTGACGGATGAACCGTGGCTAAGATGGCCACCGTGAAGTAAATTCATGCCCAAAATAGTATCCCCTGGCTCGATCAAAGCGCTGTAAACCGCATTATTGGCTGGAGCACCCGAGAGAGCTTGCACGTTGACGAAAATTTGCTCGGGTGAAATTTTATCGGTTGCAAATACCTCAGCGCAACGCCGGCGGGCTAAAGACTCTACAACATCCGCATACTCAACTCCCTTGTAGTATCGGGGGTCAGCATTGCGTCGATAATTAGCCAAGCGCGCGGGATAATCCAGGATTTCCGATTCAGACATCTGGCGCATTTCTTCATCCGGATATCCCTCTGCATACAGGTTTTGGAACGGAGACGCCAGTGATTCTCGGACTGATTCGGGAGCGGTCGATTCGGAGGGAATGAGGATCAATTTGCGAGCCTGACGTTCCGCTTCATGATCGATCAATTTGAATATTTCTGGATCAACTGCCGAAAGGTCACCGTGAAAGAGAAGGTCATTCATAACTGGTTTCTCCTAAAGTTAAAATTTACCAAATAAATAAAAACCACTCCCGATGTAGGTGAAACATCATTGAGTGGTTTTTTTATTTTGATAATATTCTGTCATTCGCGACTCAGAGCCTGACCCAATCCTAAAAGAGAAAAAATGGAAAGGCTTGATTCTTGAATTTGAACAATTTTACTCTTTCATAAGTATCAGGTCAAGTTCCATCAACAACAAAAACAGGTAAATCAGTTTATTTAAGTTCCTGATCCATCCAATTGGTCATTACTTTTATGACGTCGGCCTGTTCCGGCTCATTGTGCAGTTCGTGATAGAAACCGTCCCATTCTCGATAGGTGATCTTGCTGAGCGGAGCGGCCAGGGCGAATTCTTTGGTTTTCTTGGGGCTGACCAGGCGGTCGGCTGTACCCTGCATCAGGAGTAATGGCAGCGGAAATTCAGAAGCATGCGCTACCGAATATTTACCGGCATTGAGCATGTCCAGGGCGAGGCGAGGGGAAATGAAGGGATGAACCAAAGGGTCAGCAATATATTTCTCGGCTACTTTTGGATCATGAGAAAGACCAGCCAGATCGAGTCCATTCTTGATCTTCATGGATGGGCCAAGACGGTAGAGAATCTTGGTCATGGCTAAAAGTCCTGGAGCGAGGGGTTGTGCGGTAGCCAGGCCTGGTGCTGTAGCAATGACGCCTTTTATCTCTGGTTTTCGGGTGAGCGCATAAAACAAAACTAGGTTTCCACCGAGGCTGTGGCCGTATAAAAAGACGGGCAGACCGGGGTAACGATCTTTGGCATTCTGAATGTTTTGAGAAATATCGTCCATGATCGCATCATACGAAGTTTCGTAACCACGAATTCCTTCTGATCTGCCGTGTCCGCGCTGGTCAAAACCCACCATCGCAAAACCCGCTTTGCCAAATGCTTCAGCAACATGATCATAACGACCAATATGTTCCCCAAGACCATGCACAAGGGCAACTACTGCTTTTACTTTACCCTCAGGTTTCCATTCTTTGGCATACAAATTTAAGCCACTCTTTGTCTTCCAGGAAAACTCTATTTGCTGCATGATTTCTCCTCCAGAAATGTGATCGCCTTTCGTGAAAAATATTTGTATCATATAATCAAAAAGACGAACCTATTTAAGTTTATTCCTTTTTATGAAAACAGCAAGATTAAACCTGTGAAAAAAGGAACAGGTGGTTTGTGCTTATGGGTCTGGTCTGAATTAGTTGAATAGTATTGAATAAAATGGATCAAGCAAAGAATTCTTGCAGGGTAAGGAAAAATAATGGAACAAATAATGGAAAAAGTAAATAACGATTTTCCTGAAGATGATCAGAAAATTCGGGGTTGTGGCCCGATCGCGTTGTTTATCATTTTCTCGTTTTGGGTGATCATCGTCTCGGCAATCGACTTATTGGCCAATTGGTCTTTGGAACAAAGTATTTATGAGAGTGCCACCACGATCCCGAATGTTCGTTGGATCGTTCATGGAATTTGCGCGCTGCTTTTGTTGATTTCTCTCTTGATCGTCTATTTTGTAGTCAAAACACCGCGTTTGAAAAATATATTTCGCATCTGGGTCATGGCTGCCAGTTTAGCCGTTTTGTTGGATCCGATTAAATTGTTGTTCATCACTGACCAACAAAAAACCACAGCTTACCAAATTCTGGTACTGGTATTTGTTGCAATTTTGTTATTTGTGATCAACCTGAGAAAAAGGAAACCGCTGGAGAATCAGGGTGCCAGCTCCGGAACACTGGGAATGGCATTCTTGCTTACCGCGGCTCTTTCGATTCCCTGGGTTTTATGGGGAGCGTTGGGTTCCATATCAGACACCATTTTGTATCTGTTCCTGGGAATCGTTTTTGCATTTTTTGTGATTCAGGTTTTATACCCCTATTTATTCAGTAAAACGCAAGCGCCGCAGCGTGAACTAAAGGTGGGCGATTTTATTCTGGATGGTTTTGTTGTTGCGCTATTTTTGTTAATTTTATTAACAGGCCTGGGACAAAATGGTTCTCAACTGGTATTGATCATCGTCTTACCGATCAGTGCCTGGCTGATCGTCGGACTCGCCATGATCGGGCGCAAGAGTGTAGATAAGGCTAAATTCAGTGTGGGTTTGATCAGCGGATGCGCGCTTGCCCTTCCCTTACTCTGGTTCGATGCGGATGAACTCTCGTTAGCGATCAACGGAACCCCCGGTGAAACCGTAGAATGGGCGACGCGTGCGGCGTATACGACCTTGGGAATCATCTTATTCGTTGTGATCCTTTTCGCAATATTTTTCCGGTTTCATGATCGATTCCATCTATCCAGAAGAACGAATATCATTTTAGGAATTCTCTCTCTGGCTGCGGTCGGGGCGATGTATTTGTTATTTGGACGGCCGGGTTTTTATGGGGACAAGATCTTCGTGGTCATGAAGAATCAAACTGATTTGACGGCGATAAACCAAATAACTGACCTGAGCACCCGGCGGCAGGCGGTTTACGATAATCTGGTTAAAACTGCCGATGATTCCCAAACCGAGATTCGCAAACAGTTGGATCAATGGCATGTGAGCTATACCGCGTATTACCTGGTGAACGGAATTGAAGTCGATGCCGGGCCTTTGTATTCAATGCTGCTGCAGAAGCGCAGTGATGTGGATCGAATTTTACCCAGCCCTCATTTGCGGCCATTACAAAAAAAAATTCCGCTAACGAACAGCGGGCCGGTAGATCAACCCAGTGAACCATCCTGGAACCTGAAAATGATCGGTGTTGATAAAGTGCGGCAAGAGTTGGGAATTACCGGTAAAGGCATTCTCATCGGTCAGACCGATACGGGTGTAGACGGTTTGCATCCTGAATTAAAATCTTCTTACCGGGGGGTAAATGAAGGAAATGACTACAATTGGCTGGATCCTTGGAACCAAAGTAATTTCCCGACCGATGCGGAAGGACATGGAACTGCGACCCTGGGGTTGATCACGGGTAAAAATATTGGCATCGCACCGGATGCTCAGTGGATCGGCTGCGTGAACCTGGCCAGAGATTTGGGGAACACGGCAGTTTATTTAAATTGCATGCAGTTTATGCTGGCTCCTTATCCAGAAAAAGGGAATTCTTTCACCGATGGTATACCGGCAAAAGGCGCGATGATCGTCAATAATTCCTGGGGTTGCCCAGAAGTGGAAGGCTGTGATGCAAAGATATATAAATCCGCTGTGGATGATCTGGAAACAGCGGGCATCTTTATGTCGGTAGCTGCCGGGAATTCCGGTGACTATGGCTGCAGCACGGTTACCGATCCGCCGGCCATTTACAGTGATGTATTTACCGCGGGTTCGATCAATGAGGCGGGTGAGCTGTCTACATTCAGCAGTTTGGGTCCGGTCACGGTCGATGGCAGTAATCGGGTCAAACCTGATCTGCTCGCACCCGGAGAGGGGGTCGTATCCTCTTTTCCGAACAATGCCTATATTCAAGCGGACGGTACTTCTTTTTCAGCGCCGCATGTGAGCGGAGTGGTGGCTTTGATGTGGTCAGCAAATCCCAAGTTGATTGGTAACATTGCCCTGACCAAGAAGATCCTCGAAGAAACAGCCGACCCTTATCAAGGTAAATTGCCTGCCTGTGTAACCTCTGGCAATGTACCCAATGATGCTTCAGGTTTTGGTATCTTAAATGCCTACGCCGCAGTCAAAGCTGCAATAGCAGTAAAATGAAAGGGTAACATAACCATTTTACAGAACAGGTGTTGTTTTCTATGGAGTTGATCCAGAAACAAGGATTAAACGAAATAACCGAAGAGAATGCCGTTAAACGCGCCTGTGAGGGCGATCCTGAAGCGTTCAGCTATATCTATGAACACTATGTATCACGAATTTACAGTTATATTTTTTACCGCATTGGTTCAGAAGCTGATGCTGAAGATATCACCTCACGGGTTTTTTATCGAGCATTCGGGCATATAGGTAATTATGTAGATAAAGGAGTCCCTTTTTCTGCCTGGTTATATCGGATCGCCCACAATTTAATTGCGAACTGGCATCGAGACAGCCATCGGCGTAAAGAGGTGCCGCTTGAAGACCAATTGGAGTTGCCGTCCCATTCAGATCATCCTGAACGGGCACTTGAGAAATCGCAAGAGATGGAGCTACTTTTGGTGGGCATTCGCCAGCTTTCACCTGACCGCCAACAATTGTTGATCCTTAAATTTGTAGAAGATTATTCAAATGCAGAAATTGGCGATATCATGGGGAAAAGCGAAGGGGCAATAAAAAGTTTATACCACCGGGCATTGATCGCCTTGCGTGAAGAAATGGCTAAAATTGGTTATCAAAGTGAAATGTAATTTATTTGAAAAAATGGACGAACAAAATGGCAAACGAAATGGATGAATATACTTATCTAAATTCTTTAGAAAAACGACTTTCTGAATCATTACGGCCAGTACGACCCGATCCTTCTTTTATTCATTCGCTCAAAGAGCGGCTTTCTCAGAACTCGAATGTGATGCTTGAGAAACCAGCTTCAAACAATGGGTTAATCATGTTGGGAATTGGATTATTTGCAGGTGCACTGATCCTTTTATTGCTCTCCAGAAAAAAAAGTGGATAATCAGTTTATTCCCAATTTATTGCTCAATTCCAAAGTAGAAGGCTCTGTTAGAGTTGAACCGTCAGGAAAGACAATTGTGGGAACACTGCGAAAGCCGTGATTGATCTCTTCAACAAGTTTTGCAGCTTCAGGGTCCTTCTCAATATCGACCCATTCGTATTCAATATTGTTCGATTCAAAGAATGAACGAGCGCGCCGGGTATCTCCGCACCAGGAATTGCCATAAATCTTTATTTTTTCATTTGCCATTTGAATCCTCTTTGGAGCCTAAATTTTGTAGCGTTTCAATTAAAACAGTGGTTTCAGAGAGCAGATCAATTCCTGCGGGCAGGTTATGATCAGCCCCTACTCTCAAAGTGAGATGTTCCATTGTTGAACGTAATTGTTGGGGAATATGTTCAAGTGCCCTGCGATCCTGCAGCAGGTCGATGGAGGTAGGTGTGGGAATGGGGATCTTGTTTGCAGAGAGATATCCTTTGACCGCTGCCCCAGCAGCACGGCGGGCACAAACGCGGGCCATGCCTTCATTGCGGTTCTGCCTTGCTTGATAGGCTTTGTTGATTTCATTGTGCGCTATTTGCCAGTAATCCATTTTAATCATTGTAACTGGGTTGAAAAAAATTGAGAAGATACACGGCAGAATAGAAAGGACATGTTAAAATCGCTTTGATGAATAAAAGAATTGTTTTCATGGGTTCGCCAGATTTTTCAGTGCCGATCTTACAGGGATTGGCTGATGCGTTCCAGGTGGTGGGTGTGGTGACGCAGCCGGATAAACCTTCGGGCCGGGGGAGAATAATGACCCCGCCGCCGATCAAAATTCTGGCTGACAAACTGGGAATACCAGTGATGCAGCCCATCAAATTACGCCTGCCCGAATCTTTTGAGCAGTTGGCAAGCTGGCAGCCGGACGTTATTGTGGTGGCTGCTTACGGTCAAATATTGCGTCAAAATGTATTGGATCTTCCTCCCTGCGGTTGCATCAACGTGCATGCTTCTTATTTGCCCCGCTGGCGCGGTGCGGCTCCGATTCAGGCTGCCATTATGAGCGGGGACGCCTTCACCGGTGTTTCGATCATGCGTATGGATGCCGGAATTGATACCGGGTGGGTGTTCAAACAGGTCAAGGTAGCGATACTTGCTGACGATACCGAAAATTCTTTAAGTACCCGTTTGGCAATTCTGGGCAGAGATACCTTGCTCGAAGTATTACCTGCCATCATCGACGGCAGCTTGACCGCCAAAGAACAGATCGGGGAGGCAACCTATGCCTCTATGCTCAAAAAAGAAGATGGAGCATTGGATTGGACCCGACCGGCAGTTGAATTGGAGCGTTTGGTGCGTGCTTATAACGATTGGCCGGGAGCATATATCTTTTGGAAAGAGCAGTTATTAAAGATCCGTCAGGTAAAAGTGATGGAACAGGCTGATGGCAAACCCGGACAGCATTTTATCTATCAGGGTTTACCGGCTGTGAGCACGGGTGATTCTGCTTTATGTTTGCTGCAGGTACAACCCGCGGGTAAAAAATGGATGGGTGGAAAAGATTTTCTGAACGGAAACCCGGATTGGGTCGGAGGAAAACGTGGCTGAGTTCTCAACCCAAAAACCACTGCGTTTTTTATGTTTTGGTATGGGCGCCATTGGTTCTTATATTGGCGGCAGCCTGGCGTTAGCCGGGAACAAAGTCTCGTTTATTGAACGGCCTGAATCAGTCTCCAGAGCCAAATCCAGCGGGTTGACGTTAAATCTCCCTGGCGGCTCGCATTCAATTAAGGGTGTGACGGTTTATGCGTCGTTGTCCGAGGCCATGCAAAGTGATGCTTATGACGCCGCTTTAGTGGCAGTCAAATCCTTTGATACGAACAGCGTCGTTGAGGGGATTCGCGAATGGAAGGAAACTTTTCCAACCCTTTTATGTCTGCAAAATGGCGTCGAAAATGAAGCTGCCTTTGAGACTGTATTGGGCAAGGAACGCGTTCTGGGAGCCTCCATTGCCACTGCCATTAGCAAGAATGGAGTGGGAAAGATTACCGTTGAAAAAATGCGCGGGATCGGTATTGAAGCGACCACTCCGTTTGCGTTGACATTAATAAAAGCCTTCAAACTGGCAGGTTTGAATGCCAGCGGATATCCAAGAAGAGCAGATTTGAAATGGTCCAAAATGCTTTCGAACTTGCTCGGGAATGCCACTTCGGCTATTTTAAATTGGACACCGGCGCAGATATTTTCTGATCCGCAAATCTATCAGGTTGAAGTTCAGCAGATTCGCGAGACGCTGGCAGTAATGCAACGCCTCAATATTCATGTGGTCAATCTGCCGGGAACCCCCATTCATCCTTTAATTTGGCTGATGACCGAATTCCCTTCGACTATTAGCCGCCCGATCAGCTACCTGGCACTCGGCAAAGGACGCGGCGCCAAAATGCCTTCTTTTCACATCGACCTCTATTCCGGACAAACTCGTTCAGAAGTCACTTTCTTGAACGGAGCAGTCGTTCGGGCAGGAGAGAATTTGGGAATTAATACCCCGGTCAATCGGGTCTTAACCGAGACGCTGGAAGGTCTGGCCGCTGGCCGCCTGGATAAACAGGAATACGCCAATCACCCCGAAAAATTACTTGCCAGTATTCGAGACTCTAAATGAGCGTACCGGTCTGGGTGAAAGACAGTATTTTTTATCAGATTTTCCCGGATCGATTTTACAACGGAGACCTGACCAACGATCCTGCCAACATGGTGGAGTGGAGCTCAAAACCGACCATCTACTCCTTCCACGGCGGAGATTTGCGCGGAGTGATCGACCGTTTTTATTACCTGCTCGATCTGGGCATCAACGCCATTTATTTGAACCCGATTTTTCTTTCCGCTTCGAACCACCGCTACAATACGACCGATTATTTTCAGATTGATCCAAAGCTGGGAAATTTGCAGGTGTTCAAGAGTCTGCTGGATGTCGCTCATCGCAACCAGGTGCGTGTAGTCTTGGACGGGGTATTCAATCACTGCGGCCGCGGCTTTTTTGCTTTCAACGATATTTTAGAGAATCAAAGCAATTCACCTTATGCAGATTGGTTTCATGTAAAAAAATTTCCGGTAGACGCCTACTCTCCGGGGGACGCAACAACTTATTTGGGATGGTGGAAGTATAAAAGCCTGCCTAAATTTAATACAGATAATCCCAGGGTGCGTGAGTATATTTACCGGGTGGCACGCTACTGGCTGGAACAGGGGATTGACGGATGGCGGCTGGATGTACCCAATGAGATCAACGATGACGGTTTCTGGACCGAGTTCCGCCAAACTGTGAAACAAACAAACCCGGAGGCCTATTTACTGGGAGAAATTTGGGACGGCGATCGTCGTTGGGTGCGTGATACCCATTTTGATGGATTGATGAATTACCCCATTCGCACCTTGATCCTGGATTTATTGACAGAAAAGAAAAACGCCGGAATCTTTATTAAAGAAATGCAATCCTGGGTCGAACATTACCCACTAGAAAATGCCTATGCAATGTATAACTCGCTGGGTTCTCATGATACCGAAAGAATATTTACCCTGCTCAACAAAAACGTTGAAAAGCTGCGCTTGGGATTCTTGATACTTTTTTCCTTTCCGGGAGCTCCCGCTGTTTATTATGGAGATGAAACAGGTATGGAAGGCGGGCCTGACCCGGATAACCGCCGTGCTTTTTCCTGGAATGAACCCGATTGGAATATTGAGTTATTACAGTGGGTCAAACGCATGATTCGGTTAAGGAATGAAAACAACGCTTTACGACGCGGAACTTTTGAAGTAATTCCTGTTTCCAACGACAATATTTTTGCCTTTTCCCGGAAAGATGGCACCAACCAGGTGATCGTGATCGGGAACGCGTCCGGGCAAAGCGCAAAAGCACTGCTTGATCTATCAACCTATTTGCCGGCTGGAGTACACCGTTTGCGCAACTTGTTGGGGAACGAAGTATTTGAAGACCTGCATGGAGGAATACTTTCCATTGATCTCAACCGTTGGTCCGGGATGCTTCTTTCACCTGAAGAATAAGGAATAGGGACCATGGATCCGAAAAAACAATCAACAAGTTCGTCAGTCGCTAAAGGTTGGGTGTTTTTAATCGCCATATTTTTCACTTTGACACTCACCCTAACTCTGTTCTCAATTTCCTTGAACAGGACTTTGTTCTCAGAAGAATTCTTTAAAAATCTGCTGGTGCAACAACGGGTTTATGACCAGGTACCTGCGATTCTAGCAGAAACTACACTCCCCGATACAAATGCGCAATCTGCTCCCAAAAAGCTCTTTAATGTAATGTCTCTGCAACAGGTTACTGATCTCTATCTTGTGGTTCTACCGCAGAATTATCTTCAAAACCAGACTGAACAAATTCTTGACTCGTTGTTCAAATTTGTAAATTTAAAGACCTATGACTTAAAAATCCGAATTGACCTCACTCCCATTAAAGAAAATTTGCAGGGTCAGGCAGGTACAGTTGTTTTAAATCAGGTAATAGCGGCGTTGCCCGAATGCAATGTGGAGCAAATCCGGCTGTTTTCACAGTGGATGCTGCAGCAAACGACCATCGATCTTTCACAGGCCCCTATTTGTAAACCTACTGAGCCGTACCTCTCATTAGTCACCCCTATCCTTAATTCGTATTTGCAGAAATATTATCAAGCACTGCCTGCTTCAATTACCCTGATAGATGCTCAGACAGCAGAAAATACTGAGATCACAAATTCCCAGATGTATAAAACGTATTTCACGATCCGAAAATTATTGCTCAATGTTCCCTGGGCAGCTCTTTTCTTTGCTATCCTTTTATTTCTCCTAAATCTACGTTCCTTAAGATCAATGTTTTCTTCTTTTGGAATTCCCATGTTCCTGGCGGGCGGGATTTGCGTTCTGGTCTATTTGTTTGCAAAAGGGTTTGGACAAAGCTATCTAACCAGTTGGGCTCAAAATCAACCGGCTACCGCGCTCAATTCTCTGGTGAGTATCGAAGGCCTGGTATTTCTTAATCAAATTGTCTGGGTGGGGTGTTGGATAGGCGGCATTGTTTGCGCAGTGGGCTTGCTGCTGCAGATCGTTTCTGTTGGATTAAAAAAATAAGTTGAGTTATTTCTTTGATTCCTGGTCAGGATTGGCCAGGAATTTTTTTTGCCATTCATAGAGCAGATTGATCGCTTGGATCGGAGGCAGGGTGTTCAGATCCAGTTTTTTCAATTCATCCAACAGGGGATTGGTCTCGGGGAAGAGAACCAATTGTTGGGAGGAAGCCGGGTTGACCTGAACCGTTGTGCCTGAGGTAGCTTCGAGCTGCTGCAAAATTTCTGAGGCACGTAAGATCACCGGCCGGGGAATCCCGGCAAGCTGAGCAACGTGAATACCGTAGGAACGGTCTGCTCCGCCCGGAATGATGTGATGTAAGAAGACCACCTGATTGTTGGATTCTGTTACCGCCACGTTGTAGTTGCGTACGCCCGGCAAGAGATCACTCAATTGGGTAAGCTCGTGAAAATGGGTGGCAAACAGCGTTCTGGCTTTGAGGTTGGGGTGGTTGTGAATGTATTCGACCACTGCCCAGGCGATGGAGAGGCCGTCATAGGTGGACGTGCCGCGGCCGATTTCGTCCAGAATGAGCAAAGAACGGGGAGTGGCGTGGTTGAGGATGTTGGCTGTTTCGATCATCTCGACCATAAAGGTCGACTGCCCGGCGTGGATCTCATCCTGTGCGCCGATGCGGGTAAAGATACGATCCACAAGCCCGATCCGCGATCTTGCCGCGGGAACAAAGCTGCCGATCTGCGCCATCAAGACGATCAGAGCCACCTGGCGCAGAAAAGTGGATTTACCGCTCATATTCGGCCCGGTAATGATGCGCACACTCTCGCCAGGCTCAAAAATGGTGTCGTTGGGCACAAAACGCTCTCCGTGCAGAGTGGTTTCCACCACCGGGTGACGGCCGTCATGAATCTCCAGAATCGGTTCTTCAACGAGTTCCGGACGGGTATATCCTGCCAGAGCAGCAACTTCTGCAAAAGAGAGGTAAACATCCAACTCACCGATCGTGCGGGCGGTTTGTAATATCTCTGCCGTTGATTGCGAAATTTCCCGACAAAGTTCTTTGAATAACCGGCTTTCAACTTCGTGGATGCGTTCTTCTGCGTTCAATACCAGGGATTCATATTCTTTCATCTCCGGGGTGATGTAGCGTTCGGCATTCACCAGAGTTTGTTTGCGGATATAGTTTTCTGGAGCTTGGCTTGTGTTACTGTGGGTGATTTCGATGTAATAGCCAAAAACCCGGTTGTAACCCACTTTGAGCGTTTTAATACCGGTGCGTTCGCGTTCGACATTTTCAAGATTCGAGATCCATTCGCGGGCATTGCGCGACATCTCAATGATATTATCCAGTTCGGCAGAATAGCCAGCCCGAATCACGCCGGTGTTCTGCAGCGTAGCGGGAGGGTCTTCGGCAATGGCCCGGGTGACCAGGTCCAACACTTCCGGGCAAAGGGCAAATTCAGCGCGCAATGTGGTCAGAACCGGTTCTTCGGCCTTGAGCAGGCTTTTCAGATCGGGCAGCCTCTCCAAATTATTGCGCAGCGCCACCAAATCGCGCGGGGCGGCAATGCCGGCGCTGATGCGATTGATGATCCGTTCCAGGTCAGTGATCTTATTAAGGGCAGCTCGTAGTTCAGTACGAGTCAATCCTTCTTTGAGAAAATAAGCGACAATATCCTGGCGGGCATTGATTGCCGCAATATCCAGTAAGGGTTTGCTTACCCATTGGCGGATGAGCCGATGTCCCATGGGAGTGACGGTCTGATCCAAAATGGAAAGAAGTGAACCCTGGGCCTCTCCGCGCCGGATGGTTTCGGTCAATTCCAGATTGCG